>WAMH01000233.1 GCA_015522395.1 Thermococcus sp.
GGCCATCAGAGCCACGTCGTAGCCCATGTCCCTGAAGTACTCGGCTATGGTGATTCCGGTGTAGATAGAAGCCTCACGGGCAGCCACAGGCATGTTCGAGGTGTTCGCTATGAGAACCGTTCTCTCCATGAGCGGCTTTCCGGTCTTCGGGTCCTTGAGCTTCGGGAACTCCTCAAGGACATCGGTCATCTCGTTACCGCGCTCACCACAACCGATGTAGACAACCACCTGGGCGTCACTCCACTTGGCCAGCTGGTGCTGGGTGACGGTCTTTCCTGAACCGAAGGGGCCTGGAATGGCCGCGGTTCCACCCTTGGCCTGGCTGAAGAAAGTATCAATCGTCCTCTGTCCGGTGATGAGAGGAACCTCCGGCGGGAGCTTGTTCTTGTAGGGCCTCTTGACACGGACGGGCCAGCGGTGGTACATTTTGAGCTCCTCTATGCTCCCGTCCGGCTTCCTGACCCTGGCTATGACCTCTTCGATGGTGTAGTCGCCTTCCTCGGCTATCTCGACTATCTCTCCCTCGACCCACGGCGGGACGAGAACGCGATGCTCGATGATGCTCGTTTCCGGAACGGTACCGAGGACATCCCCGCCAACGACCTTGTCCCCGAGCTTGACCTTCGGCGTGAAGTGCCACTTCTTGTCCCTCGGAAGGGCTGGGGCGGTAAGACCCCTCGCTATGAAGTCGCCGCTGAGGTCTCTGAGAACCTCCAGCGGTCTCTGGATACCGTCGTACATCGCCGTGAGAAGACCCGGCCCAAGCTCGACGCTGAGCGAGGCACCGGTTCCCTCGACGGGCTCACCGGGCTTTATACCCGCGGTTTCCTCGTAGACCTGGATGACCGCCCTGTCACCTTCAAGACGGATGATTTCTCCGATGAGGCCCATCTCTCCAACGCGAACGACCTCGTACATCTTCGAGCCCTTCATGCCGTCGGCAACGACCAGAGGACCCGTAACGCGAATTATCCTCCCCATTTTCTTCACCTCTTCAGCTCAACACCAATGGCCCTTCTAACGATCTCCTTAATCGTCTCCTCTCCAAGCTTTGAACCGGACTTGTCCGGCACCTGAAGGATGATTGGAAGCGTAACCTCCGGGAGCTCCACCCTCCGGGCGAAGCCCTCGGTTATGAGGATTATACCAACGTCCTCCCTCTCGATGAGCTCGTTAAGCTTGTTCTTCAGCCTCTCCATCTCGAGGGGGGTGTCATCGAAGGCGTAAACTTCGTGGGCGCCGGCCAGCTTGAAGCCGAGGGCGGTGTCCCTGTCGCCTAGAACCGCTATCTTCATGCGACATCACCCGCGAGCTCCTTTATCCTCTCCGGTGGAAGACCGTCGCTGATGAGCTTGGCTATGGCCCTGAGCTTTCTCACTTCCCTCTCCTTCTGGAGCACGTAACCCAGGGGCGTGGCGACGCTCAGCGGATAGAACCTGTTGAGTTCGTTCATCCTCTCGATGATGTGTTCCTCAAGGACCCTTTCGAGCACCCCGAGGTCCTTCTCTACTTCCTCCCTGACGTCCCTGATGACGGGGCCATACTTGGTGGAGTCGAGCTCCGCAAGGGCCATGCTGAGGTCCTCCACGTGGAGGAGCGGGTCGAGTTTGACACTTCCGCCCGGAATGAGCATCGGCCTTATCTCCTCGGCCGAAAGCCTGGCCGCCTTGCCCCTGAGGGCGGTCAGTATGTTCAGCTTGTCTATCCTGAGCCTGACGAACTCCTCCAGGATCGTCCTCTCCTCGTCCTTCTTCGAGAGGGCGTAGTCAAGTAACTTGCCGTAGTGCATCTTGTAGAGCTCGGTCTCGAATGCCCTGACGTCTATTTCTCCCAGCAGGAGCTTCTGGTAGGGTTCCTCGTAGGGGGTTCCCTCGAGGATGACGAGTATCTCCTCCATGCTCTTTGCCTCTGCCATCGCCTTGACCTTCTGGAGCATCGGGCCTATCTCAACCACGTAGTCCATGGCAGGTTCATCGGCGAGCTTGGCCTTGACAACGCTCGTGATGTTCCTGACGTCCCACTCCTCCAGGAGGAGCCTGAAGAACGGGTTGACCCTCTTCGGGAGTATCTTGGCCATGAGCTCGTATGTTCCCGCGAGCGCCTTCTCCAGGGCCCTCTCTATCGACTCCACGTCGTAGCTCTGAAGATCTGCGAGGTAGTCCCTGTAAGGGGTATCCTCAAGGCTCACCACGAAGTTCTGCAGCGTTCTGCTCTCGGCAAGCTCATTGAACCTCTGTTCGATGAGGAGCTTCGCTTCCATGGCCTTTATCCTTGCGTTCGGATACGAGTAGGGTGTGTACTTGTAGATGATCATTGACGTCTTGTAGCCGACCCATGTGAAGACCAGCGCCAGCGTCGTGTCGAGTATTCCGCTCACCGCTCCTGCTTCCATATTCCTCACCCAAAGAGAGCCTTGGCTATCTCAGCCCTAAGTTCGCTCTCGAAGCGCTCTATCCTGGCCTCGAAGGTGTTGTCCACCCTGACGGTTCCATCGGGGTTTTCGACGATAACACCGCCTATGGTCTTCACGGGCTCGCCGAGGCTGACCTTCACCTCTTTTCCGAGCTTTTCCGCGAGTGCCTTCATGAACTCGTCGAGCCTGGCGGAAATTAGCCCCAGGGTTTTTTCGTTAGAACGGACAACGATGTTCTCAGAACCAAGCTCTTCAACTGCTTTTGCAGTGAGGTCAACGAGCATCGGGAAGTACTCCTCCTCCGGAAGTTCAGCGAGTCTCTCACGGAGTGCCTCGATGACCTCCCTGATGAGCTCTTCCTGAACCTGAAGGCGCTTCTTTCTGACCTCAAGGCGGGCGTTGGCGATTATCCTCTGCTTCTCTATCTCGGCCTGGGTCCTGGCCTTTCTGAGTATCCACTCCGCCTTTACCTCTGCCCTCTTCCTGGCCTCGGCCTTTATTTTCTCAGCCTCCTCCTGAGCCTCGCTGAGGATGTACTGTATCTTCTGCTCCGCCTCCCTGTTTATCTCCTGAATGATCAGCTCTGCCCCTTCCATCCTCCTTCCTCCTTGGAATTAAAGAAAGTTGACGGAGTCAGAAGCCGACTCCGGTGACGATCATGATCAGAGCGCCGACGAGACCGAAGATGGCCATGGTCTCGGCCATTGCCGCGAAGATGATGCCCTGTGTGAAGGTCTTCGGGTTCTTGGCGACGGCACCGATGCCGGCGCTGGCTATGACACCCTGGGGTATGGCCGAAAGGCCTGTGAGGCCTACGGTGAGACCGGCACCGAGGAGTATGGCGCTCTTCACTATGTTGTCCGGCGTGTTGGCGGTGAACTTGAAGCCGCCGCCGAGGATTCCCGAGACCATCAGGATGAGGAACAGCGTAATCAGCCCGTAGATACTCTGGGTCATTGGCAGACCCTCGAGTATCAGGGCGTTCTTGAAGTTCTTCTCATCCTCGGCAACGACTCCAGCGGCCGCTGCACCTGCTACACCAACACCGAAGGCCGAGGCGGCTCCGGCGAGACCCGCCGCAAGGGCGGCTCCAAGGGATACGTAAACTATCGGATCCATCCTTCATGCACCTCCTTAAGCTTCAAACTCCAGCTCGGAAACCTCTCTTTTGGCTTTGAAAGGCTCGAAGGGCTTTCCATCACCCGAGTAAAACGTTCCGAAGAACTCAACGTACTGAAGACGGAGCGAGTGAACGAACGCTCCGAGCGAGTTGATGGCGACCGAAAACAGCTGGCCGCCAATAAACAGTATGACGCCCACTATGGGGCCGATGTAGAGGAACTTTATGCCCCATATCATCTGAACGAGGATGTTGACGACCATGGCAATTCCAGAGGTTGCCAGCGCGAGCGCCATTAGCCTTGCATAGCTGAGCCAGCTTCCAACGAAGCCGAAGAAGTCTGAGATTATGAGTAGCGCCGCCAGCCCCTTGTTGTTGACCACCTCACCTATCGCGAAGAGCACCAGGCCGATTCCAAAGATCACTTCTCCGGTGAGCTTGGCACTCTGGCTGCCGCTGGCGAGTGCGAGGACCACTATTCCAAGTATTATGAGCATCCAGGAGAGCTGATCGAATAGTGCCCCCTTCTTGTCGCCGTTCTTGAGCTTGACTACGAAGCCTATGGTGTAACCGGTGAAGAGGTGAGCCAGACCTATGGCCAAGGCAAGCTGTAGCACCACGAGCGCGTTCTCAAAGGTGTCCCAGACGCGGGGCACGTGGAAGCCGGCCAGGTCAAGTGCGTTGCCGAAGTAGCTACCGAATATTGCACCCATGAACATGGTGAAGAACGAGCTTATCAGGAGAGTGTAGGCAAACTTGTAGGTGCCATCGTTGAGCTTCTTGTGTCCCTTGACGAGGAGTGCCGCCACCAGGCCGACGATGAGACCGTACATGAAGTCGGTGAGCATGAAGCCGAAGAAGAACGAGTAGGTGAAGGTTATTATCGGCGTCGGGTCGATCTCGTCGTATCTGGGAACGCCGTACATCTCGGTGAGCATCTCAAAGGGCTTTGCCCAGCCCGGGTTGTTGAGCTTTATGGGTATCTCCTCGAGCTCCTCCTCGCTAGGCTCGCGCACGTTGATGTATGCCTTTCCACCGGTGAGCCTCTTTATCCCCTCTAGGATCTTCGTGACATCTGCCCTCGGAAGCCAGCCGGTTAAAGCGAACGTCATGTTGGTCCTCGCGAGCATCGGCAGGACCGAGGACTTGTCACGCTCGTTCTCTACGAGCTCCTTGTAGAAGACAACATCTTCGTAGTACTTCTCCGCCAGCTTCTCTGCATCTTTCCTGGCATCTTCAAGGTCCTTTTCTCTCTCCTTTAGCTTGGCCTCGTACTCGCGGATGAGCTCTCTCGGGGTTCCCTCACCCTCGGGGATCTCGATCCTCTCGAGGGAGTACTTCGCAAGGATCGGGTTGGCCTTCTCGTAGTCCCCCTTCAGGAAGACGAAGACCGCTAAAACCCTGTCCTTGAGCTCTTTTGAGACCACGACAACCCTTCCCCCGGTTGCCTTGCTGACCTCCTCCAGGAGGGGCTTAAACCTGTTCCTGTCAACGGTCCCGACGACTATCTCCAGCATGTCGGTGGAGCGGAGGTAGGAAACCTCAATGTTGAGCGAGGAGAGCAGCTCAAGAACTGAGATGTCAGACTTAATCCTCTCTATCTCCGTCTGGAGGGAGGTGATTTTAGCCTCGATGGCCTTGACCTCGGGCTCGACCTTTGAAAGGAATTCCTCAACGTCCTTTATGAGCTTCTCGATGCCCTCGTACTTGTACTTCCTCTTCTTCCTCTCGGGGGGGAAGATGAACTCCTTAATGCTCCCCTTACCCTTTCTCTTGTGGGCCCTTAAAAAGTCAACGAGCCTCGAGATGGTTATGCTGTAGGATGCCGCCTTCCTGTGGTACTCGTTGGGCGAGTCCCTCTGAGCCACCTTGACGTTTAACTCCCTCACCTCAACCGCTCCGTTCTCGTGGAGGTAGGTGAGGAGGCCATCCTTGTAGCGGTTGAGGGTTATTACCTCGATCTTAACCATTTCCTCGGGGCGGAACATCTCAGCTCCCTCTCACGAGTGCTATTCCTGCGGAGATGGCCTTCTCAAGGTTGTTCGTGGCGTTAATCTTGAGGGCCTCTATCTCCCTCTCACCCTCCTCGAGTATCTTCTTCGCCTCCTCCTCACCCTCGAGGCGGGCCTTCTCGACCAGGGCCTCGGCCTGCTTCTCAGCGTCCCCAACGACCTCCTTCTCAATGAGCTTCGCTTCCTCCTTGGCCTTAAGGACGATTTCCTTGGCCTCGGCCCCTGCCTTTTCAATGCGGGCCTCTGCCTCCCGTTCCGCGTCGACTATCTGCTTGATGACGTCCTCCATGACTAGCCCCCCAATGATCCTAAAACAGGTATCCTTCCACGTCGTTTTTGGCTATCCTAATGCCTTTAAATAGTTTTTGCCTCTCACATGTTAACCGGAGAGAAAAGTGAAGGTAAAGAAAAGTACATTGAAAAATTTTCGGTCTTCATTCCTCGGCATTTTTCTTCTTCCCCAGTAGTTCCTTGATGCCGTTGAGGGCACTGTTCTTGGCGAAGATTATGACCTGTCCCCTCTCCGGTAGCTTCGTGTCTCCGGAGGGGATTATTAGGTTCCCCTTCTCGTCGTAGATCGCCACCATGAGGGCGTCCCTTGGGAGGTTCAGGTCCTTAACCAGCTTTCCCGCTATCTCGCTGTCCTCGGTTATGTCGAACTTCACTATCTCGGCGCCCTCTCTGGGGAAAAGCACCCTGTCGAAGCCAGGTGTCGTTATGTTCCTGCTTATGTACTCCGCCGCTATCTCCTCGGGTGAGATCACGAAGTCGAAGTACTTCCTGAGGTCCGTTACCTCCTCGAATATCTTCCTGTTCTTCGGGTTGCCTATCCTGAGCGACGTCCTCACCTTGGGGTTGAGGTGCTTCGCCAGTATGCACGCAAGCAGGTTTGCATCGTCCTTCCCTGTTAAAGCGGCGAACGCATCGGCCTGCTTTATGTTGGCCTCCTCAAGGGTTTTTGGGTCGGTGGCGTCGCCTTCCATGACGAGGCCGTTGAGGAGGAGGGAGAGCTCCTTGGCCCGGTGTTTGTCGAGTTCTATCACCGTGACATCGTGCCCGTCCTCCTCGAGCATCTTGGCAACCAGGTAGCCAACCCTGCCGGCACCCATTATGACTACGAACATCACTCCTCACCGAGCAGGTACTTGGCTATCTCGGCATAGGCAGGCCTCGTGACGAAGATTCCGATGAGCACGCCGAGTATCGTCGTGAAGGCGAATCCCTTGAGCGTTCCAACGAAGTACACCAGCAGAAAGCTCATCGCCGCTATTGTCGTCGCCGCCGAGGCGAATATTACGAAGAACGCCCTTCCCATTCTCTTGAGCACGCCGGCGCGCCTCGTTATCCTCGTGCTCCTCTCACCACTGAGCAGCTCGTCGGTTATAACAACCTGCTGGTCAACTCCGGTACCTATCGCCGCGATGATACCTGCTATGCTCGGCAGGTCAAGGTTCCACCTTATCAGTGCAGCGAAGCCGAGGATGATTATGACCTCAAAGAGGCTCGTGCTCGCGACGGGTATGGCTATCTTCCAGCGCCTGTAGTGGAGATAGATTATCGCCAGAACCGTGAGGAGTGCGGCCAATCCGGCGTAAAGCGCCTGGTTCTTGAAGTTCTTTCCGAGACTGGGGGAGATGTACTGCATTCCAATGACGTTGATCTTAACTGGGAGGGAGCCGCTCTTCAGGACGGTGTAGATAGTGCTGGCCTCCTGCTCGGCAGCGGCCCTGCTCGGGGCACGGCCGGTTATCTGGACGTCCTGCTGGGGGGTACCCGTTGCGAGGCCTTCGCCGACAGAGTAGGGGCCGTAGAGACCGAGCGCCTTGACTATGAGCTGGTGATCGGTCATTCCGGGTGCCCTCCGGATGTAGTGGGTCGTCACGTTCATGGCCTCGAGCTGGTTCTTCAAGGCTATGGGAACGTCAATGAGAACGACGCTGGTCTTGCCCTGCTCCCTGGCGATCTTGGCTATGTCCGCGGCGCTCTGGTTGGCATAGGCAAGGACGCTTATGTTGAGGGCCTTGTGTATCCTCTCCATAAGGGTGGGTGCCTGCGGTGCCTCCGCGTTGAAGTCGGTGCTGTTCATGAGGCGGTAGATGTTGTCAGAAACCACCATGAGGGAGTTGGTTGGAGGATCCAGGAACATGTCGACGGGCCAGCCGGCCTTGTGGTAGGCGAGCTTGGCAAACTTCTCGGCGGCGGCCTTCGAGATTGTAAACGGAACGGCCCAGCTGTTGTCTGGCTTTATCTGATAGAGACCAACGCGGACGATGTCCTTGCCCGTTCCGAATATAACCCCGTCGAACTCCATGTAGAAGACACCCTGACTCTCTATAACGTCCTTTATCTGGGTGGCCTCCTCAGGTGTGACGTTCGCGACCTTAACGAGGACTATCTGATCCCCCTGGGCTTCAACCGTGATATCCCTCAGTCCGAGGGTGTTCAGCCTCTTCTGCAGTGACGTGACGACTATCTGCATGGTGTCGCTGTTGACGGGGTGCTCGGTCTGGGCAACTATGGCAACTCCACCGGCGATGTCTATCCCAAAGGTGAGGGGCTTAACGGCAAGGGTGGCGAGTGATCCAACGAGGAATATGATGAGGAGCATTATCCTCCAGTTGAGGAGGATCTTTTTGGTTCGCCTGTTCATGATCTACCCCCCTGGACGTTCCTTGAGAGGTACCATTTCAGCACTCCGGCGTTGAATATCCACGTGTTCATGAAGTCAGCGAGCAGACCGAAGATGAGAACGATGGCTATGTTGTCGATGGTCTGGCTGGTGGAGATCAACCAGAGGACGAAAAGGGCCCCAAGGGTTGTGGTGCTCATGGTAAAACCCGTTGAAACCGCGGAGAGGTAGGCATCTTCTATAGTGTCTTCCTTCCTCTTGAGGAGCTTCGTGGTGAGGAGTATGTTGCTGTCAACGGTGTAACCGATGAGCATCAGCAAAGCCGCTATCGTCGCGGTGGTCAGCTCTATTCCAAAAACCCCCATGAGGGCAACGGCTATCGTCATGTCCGAGAACGCCGAGAATATTATAGCCATAGAGGAAACGGGGTTCCTGAAGAAGAGGAACACGACGGCAGCCATGGCGAGGAAGGCCAGGGCTATGGCTTTCATCCCCTGCCTCTGGGCAACTTTTCCGAAGGTGGGTTGGACCACGTTCTGGCTGTACTTTGCATCCGGGTACTTTTCCTTCATCAGGCTGATTATCTTTTCCGGATCTGTCCCTGCGGGGGCGTATATCCTGACCCCGGTCGTTCCGACCCCCGTGAAGCTCTCAACCTTAACCTGGACACCGAGGGCACTGCTGAGGTCTTTGGCGAGCTGATCCGGGTTGGCGCTGACACCGTAGGCCGTAACGACGACACCACCACGGAGGTCTATGCCGAGCGTCGGAAAATGAACCGCCAAGATAAGGACGGCGGCAATGAATACTATCAGGGGGTAGGTTATCATCTTCTTGTAGTGCATTCTCGCGAGAACGCGAAGTTTCTCCCTCTCCCTGGCTTTAACACTCTTCTTCTCAGGGGACTTCCCCTTGTTCTTGGACTTTGACATAGGTTCACCCCGTCTTCTGTTTTGGCGGACTTGTCGTTAGTTGGAGTGAGCGGTTTTAAGATTAGCGGTTCACCATTCAAAAGTGGACACCGAGGAGCTTAACATCCCCTCCGTGCTAGTCCGGCGAGGTAACAGAAAACGAAAAGGCATCGCCAGGAAGTTTTAATAACGGCCGGCAGGACTCTGGGTAATCGATTCGAGGCCTTTTCTTGACAGTTCAAACCGATGAAAAACCTTTCAGAGCTCTCCGTAGGAGGCTTAACTTTAAAAAGGGTTGACTTTAGCAGGGGTAGAGGTGAGGGCCATGAGTGAGATAGAGACGATTGGATTTCACTACGTGGTTGAGGCGGCCGGTTGCGATCCCCAAATCCTCGCCGATGCCAAGAAGCTCAGAGAGATATTCCTGGAGGCGGCTAAGGTTGGAAGGATGGAGGTCAAGATGACCCACTTCTTCAAGTTTTCTCCGACCGGCGTCAGTGGCATGGTGGTCGTCGCGGAGAGCCATCTCTCCATACACACCTGGCCGGAGAGGGGCTACGCGGCAATAGACGTTTACACCTGCGGCACGAAGGCCGACCCCGAGGGTGCCGTTGACTACATCCTTGACAGAATAAGGGCCAAGTACGCCCACGTCTCCGAGATAAAGCGCGGCATCTACGAGGATGATGACACGTACACCCACATGATAATGACGTGGGAAGAGGCCCTCAGAAGAAATGGAAACGGGGGATAACTGACTCAGAGGAGTTCCTCTATCTTCTTTACCCGTTCCAGGGTGTCGTCAAGGATCCTCCTGACGTTCTCAATCTTTGCCTTCAGCTCGCGATTCTCGGACTCGAGTTCCTCGACCTTTTTCCTTAGCTCCTCGCACTCCTCGGCCGGAACGAGCTTTCCGCCGCCGGCTAGAACCTCGATGTTCCTGACGAGTTCGTCGAGCTTGCCGGCCTTTATCTGCTCGTAGGTTTCCTTGACGAGCTGGCCTGCCTTGGTCTCACCCTTCAGGTGCTTTCTTATGGTTGCCTCGGTCCTGCCAAGCTCCTCCGCTATCTCCGGAACGGTCATGCCTGCCTTCTCCCTGGCTATGGCTCCAGCCGCTACCGCTAAGCTGTCAACCCAGGTGAGCCTCTCCGCCGGATCCTTTATCAGCTCAATGACCTCGGGCCTGAAGAGCGTCGCGAAGAGAAGCACACTTTCCAGCCTGTGTATCTCCCCCCTTCCCATTGGGTTCAGCGGAACCTCCATACCCCATCACCCCCTTTCAGTTTTTCACTCGATTTCGAGGACGCCCCTCTTCTTCAGAACCTTGTCTGGATAGACAACTATACCGCTGTCGGCTATCTCGAACGGGTGCCTCCTCATGCTGTGACTCGTTCCGCGCATCTTCCAGACTATCAGAGAGCGCTTAAGCTCCCCGTCGATCTCATCCAAATCGAGGCGGATTATGCCGTCGGCGCCGTGCTCGACTCCTGGCCCTCCAAATCCGCGCTCACCGACGCTTATCTGGCTGACGAAGATGCTCGTGACACCGAGACCTGCTAAGACCCTCTTGAGCTGCATGATGATGCCCCTAGCCAAGGCCGGCTTGTTGATGTAGAGCGTCGTAACGGAGTCAATGACAACTCGCTTTGCGTTGAGATCCTTAACGGCCGTCCTGAGGACGTCTATGAACTCCCTGACGTCCGTTAAGTCGTGGACTATGTACCTCTCGTACTCCTTGCTCTTCCCGATTCCTGCGGTGAAGGCGTCAACCATGGCAAAGAGGCCCTCTTCCTCGTACTTCCTGACGTCCCAGCCGAACTGAGCCATGTTCTGCCTGACCTGAACCGGGTGCTCTTCTAAGGCCACGTAGATCCCGGGTTCACCCATCCCGAGACCGCTCCAGATGAACTGCTGGCTGAAGATGCTCTTTCCTGTTCCCGGGCCGCCGCTGAGGATGACGACGTTCCTCTCGGGGATTCCTCCGTGGAGTATCTCGTCCATTCCTGGGATTCCTGTCCTGACCCTCACCACCACGCTCTCACCTCCTTTAGTTACCTTTTGTTACCATTAGTTTATACACTAAAGACTTTAAAAAGGTTATGATGCTAAACACAATCATGAATTCATCGAACTACACTTACCCAGACCGCAATGAAAGACTGACCTCTAGACTCATCCAGAGTTACAAGGAAACTCGCTGGAATCTTGAAGAGGCTTATGTTTTTAAAAAGGTGAAAAACACCGTTCTCAAAGAGAATGAAAAACTGACTGTTTCTTTAGATGTTGGAACCGGTCTTGGAAGATTGATACCCTTTCTTCTCTCGATCAGCACGAAGGTCATAGCCATTGACGCCGATTTGTGGAGGTTGAGAAGGGCGATGGAATTCTTTGAAAATGAGCCAAACATCTTTTTCCTATGGACAAAGGGATCGAGGCTCGATCCACTCCCCCCCGAATGTGTGGATTTCATAAACTACAGTCACGTTGCCCAGCATGTTTCACATTACGAGCTTCTGGAGACTCTCGGGGAATTCTACAGAATCCTGAGGGACGATGGATGGCTCCTACTTCTCACCACACATTCAGAGGGAAAAGAGTGGTTCCTCGTGTCCACAGAGAACGGGATTAAGGAGATAAAACGAAACGAATACGAGAAACTAACCCGTAATTCTCAGCCTGGAAAGCTACCCGTCAGGAAATTCGACGTTGATTACCTTGAAGCCCTCCTCCGAGACTTTGGCTTCAAAATTGAATGGAAAATTTACTACCACATAAAGCCCGAGTTTGCACCCAGAGATGAGATAGAGAAACCTAAAAGTTTTAACGAAAATCCCTCCAAAAGAGACCCGGAACAATGGGTGGAAGAAATAATAGAAACCCTTAAATCGATAAACTCAAACGAAATGGATGCCAGAAGAAAAGCCCTCGACGTTGCCCTACTCCTCCGGAAGGGGTGATCTATGGGATTCGATAATTTTGTTCAACGAACTGAAATGGTCATTTTTATACCCGGATACCTCACAATAAATGGAGAAAAAGAGCTAGATCTAGATGAAAAGTTCGGAGAAACACGATTTTGCAAAAGAATAAACCCGGCCTTCTTTTTTGAAGAGTCTTATCTCGAGAGAACTAAGACATTCTATCTTTGGAATGAAGACGTCGAGATAGACTACGAGCTGAACGGAGAATGTAGGAAGTTTAATATTTCTGTCTCGATATATCTATCGGCTCTCGACGTGAAGGATCAAGAGGAAAAATCCAACAAGAAAAACAAGGAAGAACCGTTTACTATACCCCTTACCTTCTCAATATTGGTGGAGAACGCCCCCGTGTCTGTGGACGACCTGATTTCGATACCATTTTTTCTCGCCTGGAGAAATGGATGTGGATGTGAAGGCAATAATTCACCAAACCCCTTCATTGACAGCTTGAAAGGAAGAGTGTCTGAGCTTCTAGGAGCCGAATTAGTTATCAGTAAAAAGGGAAGGTTCTTTATTTCAGCCATTGAAGTTGACTGGGATAAATTAAAGAAGGAATTCAAAGAAAACGCCTCAATACACTCTCTTGTCACGACCTATTCTCATGAACTTTACGGGTTGGCCGTTACTGACGAAGGGTACAGGGCAGTTAAACCAGATTATGCTAGAAAGAGAATTGAAGAATGGAGCCATGGGAACAGGATTTACTTCGAGCAGATAGTGTCCCCGACGTCCATGATCCTCATAAAAGCAGACAGAAGCCGCATTGATTTTGAAAAAATGAAACTTTCCAAGTGCTGTTTTTGGAGTGAATATGTTCTAGCCCACGAGGAAGAAGAAAGAATGGTCTGCCACCATGGGGCTTTCTACCAGGGGCAATACATAGCGCTCACATTCTCAACCATAGAGATGCTTGGAGAGCTTGTCAAGAGGAGTCTCAAAAATGTGAAGACGAAAAAAGAGAATCTAAATGAGAAGCACATAGAAACTGTACTCAATAACATTAAAAATCTCAGGGTCAGGCTCGAGAGCTATCTAAGAATCCTCTCTCCAAAGAGAGTCTCAAAGCTTGGTGGCATAACCATTCTCATAGAGCGGATGTACGAGGCTAGGGGACTCTCAACTTTTTCAAGAGAACTAGAAGAAGCCATAGGCATGCTTACTGAGATCATGAAAGAGGGCCAGGAGATAATAGAGAAGCGCCTTGAGAAAGAGAAGTTCCACCACCTTGAGATTGGAGCCACAGTTCTGGAGGCCCTTCCCATAAGCTACTTCACCCAGTGGGCCCTCCGGTTCTTCAACATACACCTCCCAACACCATTTGTAGTTGGAGTAACCATTCCGGCTCTTTTCCTTTTCTGGTGGGTATACAATGGCAGGAAAGTCAAAAGATGGGAGAAAGAACAAAGTGCAACTTTCGTGAAGATGGCCGAGAAAATCCTTGATTCTGTATTCTAACGCCTTCTCCTCAAAAACTCCCCCACATCCGTCACATTCAGGATAAACTTTCTCTTACTGCCCGGGTTTATCCTCCCTATGCCGAGGATTATCCCGTTCTCGTCGTAGATTACCAGCTTCTTCGTGCCCTGCCAGTTATAAGAGCGCACGCCGCTCCTAGGAACGTCTTTCCCTGTCGTGAAGAGGAAGCCGGCCTTTGGACTCAGAACCGCGTAGTTCTTCTCAACATCAACGAAGTAGAAGAACTCGACGTTGGGGTAGAACTTCTCCACGAGGTTGTCCACCTTTATCGTGCCGACGAAGGTGCCGTAGGAGTAGGGCTTCATTTTGAGGCCCTCCATCTCGGCCCAGACCCTCTCGTTAACCGCGTAGACGTCCCTGAATTTGCCTTCAACAACGGCGAAGGTGTGATGCTTAAGCTCGCCGTACTTCTCGGCCTCGCGGAGTATCAGATCGTACTCCCACGATGAGGCGCGCCTGTACCTGAGGGACTCAGTCATCCCCATCCCCTTCAAGCCGCTCTATCAGCTCCGCAAAGCCCTCCATGTCAGTTCGCTCAAACTCCCTCTCAAATTCGAGGCCGAGTTCGGCTATCTCCTCAGGAGTTATCACCTTTTCCGGCTCCTCGGCGTTTATCCCTGGACAGCTTTCGTCGTAGTAGAGCCACAGCGTTTGGCCCTTGTACTCGAACGGCCTCTCGCCCTCGACGCCAAGCGGCTTACGCGAGACCATGAATGGGTAGATCCTGCAGATTATCGGGTTGGCGTCATGAACCCTGCATTTGCCGGTCTCCGGGTCGTGGAAGACGCAGCCGAGATCCCATTCACGTATCGCCAAAACGAAGCGTATCCGATTGCCCTCGACCGAGAAAGTCACGAAGTCCTGGGGATCGTGGCCCTTCCGCGCGATTCTCTCTATATCCTTTAGTGTTAGATAAACGTGCCTTCCCCGGCAGCAGTCGAGGCAGTAGAGGCACCTGAACGGAACCGGCTCGGTGAAGGGTCTGGGTTTGAAGCGCATGGAACCCCTTCCCCGTGGGGGTTAAAAAGTCATCGAACCCTCCTCTGGACGTATCTGTGTAACGAAACCTTTTTATGTTCTCGAACGCACATTACTTTGAAACAAAGTTTGGAGGGATTGGAATGGCTGAAGAAAACGGGGGCAGGCCCCTGAACGCCGAGGAGTACGAGAGGTACAGGCGTGAACTCGAACGAAGAAAGGCAGAGAGCCTGATGGCGCACTGGCAGTGGTATTTCCTCCTCGGTGTTATACTGCTGATCCTGGGAATCGTGGGGATGGGCATAATACCATTTGTGACGCTGACAACTGTAACGGTCTTTGGAGTGTTCCTCATAATAGGCGGGCTGGTGACGATAGGCATAGCCATCTTCGCGGGTGGCCAGAGCGGAGCCCAGAGAATGCTTGGGATACTGCTGGGACTACTGTACCTCATAGCCGGGGCCACCATGATAGAGGAACCGCTGATGTCCGCGAGGGTTTTGACGTTTATACTCGGGAGCGCCTACTTCATCTTCGGAATAGTTAAGGTGCTTGTGGGTTTCAAAACCGAGAATGGGGGCATCGTCGTTTTCTCGGGGGCGATAGACTTCCTTCTGGGTGCCATGATACTAGCCAACTGGCCGGAGTGGAGTCCATGGGTTATAGGACTCTTCGTCGCGATAGAGCTTATAATCGCGGGTGCAAGCTTCATAGCAATGGCCCTAGGTGGAAGGTCAATGAAGAACAACCCGGAGTTCCAGGCATGATTTCTCTTCCTTTCTGAGTTTCCAACCTTTTTTGATTCCCTTTCCGAACCGTTGGATCCTCCATCGAAAGTCTTTTTAAGTAACTTTTTGTAACTTAAACTGCACAATGCGGAGGTGATTGAAATGAAGTTTGGAGAGGTTAAGAGAAACTGGATCTGGATGCTCGGCCTTGGGATCCTGTTCATAACCCTTGGAATCGCCGGACTGCTTGTCCTGCCGCTCCTCAGCGTCACGAGCGTGGCGCTCTTCGGGGCCTTCATGGTGCTGGCGGGAACGCTCCAGACGGCTCAGGGGATAACAAAGGCCAGGGAGTGGAAGAGCAGGAGCCTGCACATTACAATGGGACTCATCTATATCATTGGTGGAATATTCGCCCTGATAAACCCGGTCCTTGCCACGGCGATCTACACGATGTTCCTGGGTTTCTCCCTCATGACGATAGGAACTATCAGGATAGCCGTCGCCTTCCAGAACAAGGACGTTGGTCAGTGGGGGTTAATGGCCCTGTCCGGCTTCTTTACGGTCCTGCTGGGAATCCTTATCGTTCTCCAGTGGCCCTGGTCAAGCCTCTGGGCGGTGGGACTTTTTGTCTCGCTCGACCTCATCATGAGCGGGGCGAGCTTCGTTGCGATAGCCCTCGCTGCCAAAATAGAGTACGAAGCCACGGTGCCCGCCTAAGTGTTGAGGTGGGCATCAAACTCTTTGCTCTTTTTATAGCTGGCGTAATCCTTGTCGAGTCTCTTCGCCACGTAGGGACCGTTTTTACGATAACCGAACTTCCTGTAGTACTCCCTGACTCCAACGCCGCTTATGACGAGCATCTTCTTCACGTCAAACTCTTCTCTTGCTATCCTCTCGGCCTCGCTCAAAAGTTCCCTGCCGTAACCGCGGTGCTGCCACTCGTACTTTGGCTTCCCGCCTATAGGAACGAGCGGGCCGTAAACGTGAAGTTCCCTGACTATTGCTGAAGGACAGCAGTTTATCTCCTTCCTATGGGATTTTTCACTCGGGATCCTCAGGCGGATGAAGCCGATGAGGATGTCGTTCTTAGTATCTTCAAAGCTGAGGAATATCTCCCTTCCGCCAGAAGCTTCATAGTCCTCGCGGAGGAGCTTGATGTGCTCCACCTCAGGCTCGATTCCAAACTTCTCCATCTGGTGACCGACTTCCCTAAAGCGGATCTCCCTCGGCCTTATCCCTCGCTTAATCAGCTCGTTGAAAACCAGCTGGCCGAGGTTTGAGTGCTTCACGCCTGCAACTATGAGCTTTGCGGGGATGTCGCGCTGAATCCTCATGACGCGGACCCACTTGGGAAAGAGCTTGTAGGCCTCGACGAGCAACTCAACCGCCTCCTCCGTCGTGTAGGGGCGGTATTTGCCGGCCTTGTACCAGGCGTAGAGCGGCGCATCGGCCGTCACAAGCGTCGGGTAGATTTTCAGCATGTCGGGCCTGAAGCGGGAGTCCTCGAATATCGTCCTGAAAGTGTAAAGGTCCCTCTCGAAGTTGCTTCCCGGCAAACCGGGCATTATGTGGTAGTTGATTTTAAGACCGGCATCACGGAGGAGTTGCGTAGCTTTAACTATCTCCTCGACGCCGTGGCCCCTCTTGGTTCTCTCGTGGATGAAGTTGAAGACCGTCTGGACTCCGAGTTCTACCCTTGTTGTCCCAAAGCGGAGCATCCTGTCTATCTGCCTCTCGAAGGCCCAGTCTGGTCTTGTCTCTATCGTTAAACCCACCATCCTGACCTTGGCTTTCTCGTTCTTCCTTTGCTCGTCCTCAAGGTAGTAGTAGGGCTTCCTGTGGGTTTTAAGCCAGGCCTCGCGGAACTTGGGGTCTTCATCGAAAACGGACTCGTCTTTCTTCACTATAAGCCGCACGAGCTTCTCCTCAAGGTTTTCGATGTCCTTAAAGTGCGGGAAGTCGTTCATCGCCTTGAAAGCCTCTTTGACGAACCACTCCTGGTAATCGAGGTCGACCGCCGGAAAAGTCCCGCCCTGGATTATGACCTCGACCTTGTCCACGTCGTGGCCTATGTCGGTGAGTTGCTTAAGGCGGCGCATCATGATTATGTAAGGATGATATGCACTCTGGATTGCCCTCAAAGCCGAGGGCTCCTTTCCGGTGTAGCTCTGAGGGGAACCAACCGCCGGCCCGCCGGGGCAGTAGATGCAGCGCCCGTGGGGGCAGGGGAAGGGCTTTGTCATCATCGCGACTACCGCAACACCGCTTATCGTCCTCGTCGGCTTCCTCTTGAGCAGATCCCTAAAGCGCTCGCGCTCCCCCTCGGGGATGGCCTTGAGTATGTCGGAATTGCCCGGAATCTTTGAGAGGTGATACTTCCTGGATACGATTATCTTGTAGCGGTTGAGCTCCTCCCTGCTCTTTATCTCGCCGGCTAAGACAGCTCTCGCTATTTCATCAACCGCCTTCTCAAACCTCTCACCGTTCATGTTGCTCACTCCCGCCCAGATTGGAGGGCGGTTTTAAAAGGGTTTGTGGAGGTATTAAGTTAGTGAATAATTCACCAAGTGAATAGGAGGTGGAAAAATGAAGCGCGACGAACTCGTTGCCTTTCTTGATGAGTACCTCCAGATCTCGGCCTACCCTGACAAGTCGAGCAACGGCCTGCAGGTGGAGGGAAAGCCCGAAGTCGAACGCGTTGCCTTTGCCGTTGACACCACACTGAAAACCATCGAGAGGGCCGCAAAGGCAAAAGCGGACATGCTGATAGTCCACCACGGCATGATATGGGGCGGGCTGAACTACATTACGGGGATGCACTACAAACGTCTTAGGGCACTTATAGAGAACGGTCTGAACCTCTACGCGGCTCATTTACCGCTCGATGCTCATCCAGAGGTTGGAAACAACGTCGAACTGCTAAAACTGCTCGGTTTGAAGCCAAAGGGTCCGTTCGGGGATTACAGGGGGCTGTCGATAGGCTACTGGGGCGAGTTTGAAAGGCCAGAGCCAATTGAGAAGGTCGCACAGATCATAGCTGAGAAGCTCGATGCAACTGTAAAAACCTACGAGTTCGGGAAGCGCGAGGTTAAAACCGTCGGAGCGGTCAGCGGGGCTGGAGCGTTCGCTTTGGAGGAAGCGTGGAAGAAGGGGATAGACCTCCTCATAACCGGCGAGTCTGGACACGCCGATTACTTAACGGCCGTGGATTTGCCGCAGAGCGTCCTCGTTGCCGGCCACTACAAGACGGAGACGCTCGGAGTGAAGGCCCTCATGGGGCTTTTGAAGGAGCGCTTTGGGCTGGACGTCTTCTTCATAGACGAGCCAACCGGACTCTGAGCCCCTCCAGGACTTCCCTTTCCTTCAGAATTCGGAGGGAAATGCCGAGCTCGCCGGCATAGTTGATTATCCATCCCGGCTTTGAGGTGAAGTTGGAAACGACCCAGAGCTCAGGGAA
>WAMH01000234.1 GCA_015522395.1 Thermococcus sp.
GACAGGGCCAGGTACATAGACCTCGAAGTGGACATCGTGAAGTGGCCGGACGGCAAGAAGGAGATAATCGACAAGGAGAAACTCACCGAGCACTACGAGGAAGGAACGATAAGCGAGAAGCTCTACAGGGCCGTCCTGAGGATAGTGCAGGAGGTCTACGAGAGGGTTTAGGGCAGGATTTTGATGCCCAGCTTCTCGGCATCTTTTTTCAGTCTTTTATCGTAGGTTGCCAGCCTTTTGAAGTCCTCGGCAGTTGCCAGGATAACCATGTCGTTGAAGCGCTTTGGATTCTTGGTCAGCTCCAGCGCGCGTTTTGTGTACTTCCCGCCATCGCCGATTACCTTCGTCCTTGGGCTGTTCAGGATTGAGGAGACCACCTTCATTATGTCTTCCCCGCTGTAACCCTCCTCCCTAAAAAACCAGTAGAGCTCGTAGAGAACCATGCTGGGGACGATCCACCTTTCCAGCGATGCAAGGAGGTTTCTCGCTTCCGAGTTGAACTCCGAATCCCTCAGGGTGGCGTATATGAAGACGTTGGTGTCTATTACCGTCACTCCTCCTCACCTTGGCCCCTTCTTATTGCCTCCTCAATGTCCTCGACCTTCAGTCCCTTTCCCCCGGGCAGTAGGGGAAGTTCAAGGTCGCTCTTTTTGATCACGGCCTTCCCGTCTTCGATCTCGACGACGAGGACATCGCCCACTTTAATTCCCAGCTTCTTCCTAATATCGCTTGGGATAGTAATCTGATAGTTTCTAGTTACCTTTGTGACTCCCATAGTCTCACCGGATATAGCAGGGCACTGGAGTGTAAAAACGTTGCGGTGGAAACCCTTTAATATTTCTCCGTGTTCTCTATCCTTTGGTGATAAAATGAAGCCGGGTGTTTTAAGGGGTTATTCTAGGGGCCTCAAAAAAGTCCATGAAGCGGGTGCGACTACCGAGTATTCTTACCGCACGGCTTTTCACGAGTTTCTCAGAGGGCTGTTCTCGAAGGAGTACAACGTCAAAATAATCCATGAACCCGGAAGGGAGACATTTGGTGCGCCAGATTTTAAGGTGTTCACTGATTCCGGGATCATAGGATACATCGAGACCAAGGCTCCCGATGTTGACCTTCACAGGCTTCCGAAGAGGGATAAAAGTCAGATCAAGCGCTATTCTGAGAGGCTGGACAACTTCATACTGACCAACTACCGTGACTTCGTTCTCTACCAGAGGGGCGAGAAGGTTGATGAGGTTTCCCTCATTGACGAGGACTTTAACCTGATCGAGTCAAACGTGGAGAAGTTCAACCGGCTTATCCAGAGGTTTCTGAGCTTTGCAGTCCCCAGTATTAAGGATCCTGAGAGTCTTGCCCACATTCTGGCAAAGAGGGCCATGATCCTGAAGGATGTGGTTCTCGAAAATATGGGTGAGGATGAGCAGCTCCAGTATCTCTATCAGGCATTTAAGGAGCACCTCATGGCGGGAATGAAGAAGAGCGAGTTTGCAGATGCCTACGCCCAGACCGTAGTTTATGGTCTCTTCATGGCTAGGTTCACGATAAAGGGCCGCCTCACAAGGGAGAACGTCGCCTTCAGAGGCGTTCCGAAGTCCCTCCGTGTAGTCCACGAGATATTCAAGTACATAGCCTCCGACCTCCCGGATTACCTCGAGTGGATCCTTGAGGAGCTCATTGCGATACTCAACAACGTGGACGTTGAGGCGCTTAAGAGGCGCTTCCACTTCGGGAACGGTGAGTTTGATCCGTTCCTTCACTTCTACGAGACGTTTCTGGCGGAGTATAACCCCAGGCTCAGGAAATCGAAGGGAGTCTACTACACCCCGATTCCCGTCGTCGAGTTCATCGTCAACTCGGTCGATGAGATACTGAAGGAGAGGTTCGGAAAGAGGCTTCATGATGATGGAGTAACCATACTCGACCCCGCCACAGGAACCGGGACGTTCTTGGGCGGCGTCCTCGACAGAATACACCGGAACATCAAAGGAACCCTCTTCCAGCTCTACCTCAAGGAGAGGCTTTTAAACAACATCTACGGCTTTGAAATCCTAATCTCCCCATACCTCGTTGCCCACCTCAAGCTCTCGATGGTGCTCAACCAGTGGGGCATAAAGCTGAGGGACGACGAGAGATTCAGGATCTATCTCACCAACGCCCTTGACCTGATGAGGGAGAGGGGACAGGCTGGTCTCTTCGAGAGGGCTTTGGACAGGGAGAGCGAGGAAGCGGATAAGGTGAAGAAGAACGCGAAGATATTCGTGGTCGTTGGAAACCCGCCCTACGACGTCAAGCCGAGCGAGGGCTGGATTGCAGAGCTGATGGAGGATTATCTGCATGGCCTTGGAGTTGAAAAGGAGAAAAAGAAGGGCGCTCTGCAAGATGACTACGTTAAGTTCATCCGCTTTGCCCAGTGGAAAATAGATCAGAACGGTAAAGGGATAGTTGGCTTCATAACGAACAACTCCTACTTAGACGGCCTCGTCCACAGGAGGATGAGGCAGAGCCTGATGGAGAGCTTCGATGAGATATACATCCTCAACCTTCACGGGAATACACGGAGGGGCGAAACCGACGAGAACGTCTTTGACATCCAGCAGGGAGTTGCCATAGCGCTCTTCGTGAAGCTGAGGGAAGGCAGGCATAAGGCGGAAGAGTGCAAGGTCTACTATTACTCAATCGTCCACGATGCAGGAAAAACGGCGAGGGAGGGGAAGTACGGGTTTTTGAGAAACGAGAGCTGGAAGACTGTCGAATGGAAAGAGCTTGAGCCAAAAGAGCCGTACTACTTCTTCGTGCCTAAGGATTTGAGCCTCGAAGAAGAGTACTCAAAGTTCCCGAAGCTGGACGAGATTTTTGAGGTTTACAGCTCTGGAGTGGAGACTCAAAATGATGAAGCCACAGTTGCTTTTACTAGGGAGGAGTTGAAACAGCGCATTAAAGATTTTGTTGAGCTGGGTATTGAAGAAATCCGTCGTAAGTATGGATTCAAAGACAAGAGCGTTTGGAACTTGAGAGATGCAACGGAAGCTGTTAAAGAAGACGTTTTGAAGTTTGGGGATATTGATCGCGCATTTTCGAGTAGAGCAATAAAAATCTGGTACAAGCCATTTGACGTCAGATGGACATACTATCACCCACAGTCTGGCGGTTTTATGGGGCGTCCGAGATATAACTCTCTCAAACACCTCGCCCTTCATGACAACATGGCTCTCGTTACATCAAGACAGGTTCTCAACGAGTTCGATGCAGTCCTTGTCGTTCCAACGATAACAGTCCACAGAATTTTTGCTGCCCAAAACGTGAACAAGGCTTACCTCTTCCCCCTCTACCTCTACTCCGACGACGGCAAAACGAGAAGGCCCAACCTAAAGCCTGAGTTCCTCGAAGAGCTCAGGAAGCGCTACGGCGATGTTACTCCGGAGGACTTCCTGTACTATGCCTACGCGGTTCTTCACGACCCCAAGTACCGGAAGCGTTATGCTGAGTTCCTCAAGTTCGACTTCCCGAGGATACCGCTCTACGATAGGGAAACCTTCGAAAAGTACAGAGAAATCGGCGAGGAGCTGGTCAAGCTCCACCTCATGAAGGTTGACTTCCCGGTCGAGCCCAAACTGGTCGACGACGACCTCACCGTTGAGAGGGTCAAGTACGACGGTAAGGACTGCGTGGCCATAAACAAGACGACCAAGCTCTGCGGAATCCCACCGGAGGTCTGGGAATACACGATAGGTGGCTACCGCGTCATTGAGAAGTACCTCAAGGGCAGAAAGGGTAGGAAGCTAAGCCTCGATGAGCTCGAGCACATTTACAGGGTTATTGAAATCCTGAGGAGGACGATTGAACTCGTTAGGGAGCTTGAAGCAATAGAGCCGAAGTTTTGATCCTCCAGCCGAATATTACAAAATTGGTAATATACTCGCCGGGTAATATTCAGATGTTTTCTTTTCCCTTTTCCTGCTTGGTCTCGATGGCCTCCTCAATCCCCCTCTCAGTTATCCTGAAGAAGACCATTCCGCCCTCGGGCTTGAAGCGGTGCCTTTCCAAAACCGCGGCCCTCAATCCGGGTGTCGAGAGCCTGTCAAGCCGGAGGATGTCCTTCGTTCTGTAGTTGAGAGTATGCTCCGCTACTGGCTTCATCCTCCCGGCCCTGCTGTCGAAGTGCACTTGGTTGATCACCAGAACGGGGATATCGTTCTTCCTCGCTATCCAGAGGAGAACCTGCAACTGCTTGGCCAGCTCGTTCGCGAGGTTCCTCCTCCGCTCCTCCGCTCGATAATGAGCTGTAAGGGAATCCACAACGACGAGGGAGAACGTTTTATCGACAACCTTCTTGAGCGAGCCGATAACGCGCCTCTGCTCCTTGAAGTCCCCGGGGGTGAAGAGGATGAAGCGCTGGAGGGCCTCCTCGGGGTTAAGCCCCCTCGCCTCCGCTATCTGGGAGAGCCTCTCAGGGGAGAATCCGCCCTCGGTGTCAACATAGGCGACTTTTTTCCCGCTCAGGAGGCCGATCTGAAGGGCAAGGGTCGTCTTTCCGGTAGCAAAGCTTCCGTAGACCTGCGTTAAAACTCCCTCCGCAACCCCCCCGCCGAGAAGCTCGTCGAGTGATTTTACCCCCGTTGAGAGCATCCCATTCACCGCTAGAGGGTCAGCTCCTCGTAGAGTTCTAGTGGCTTGACAAGTGTCCAGATGCGCTTCCTCTGGAGCTCACCCCGGAGCTTCTCGGGGTCTCCCTCACCGTAAACACCGTAGTGCATTGGGACGACTAGACGGGGTTTTATGTCCTCAACTATCTGTGCCGCCTCGCGCTCGTTCGCGGTGGAGCGGCCGCTTATGGGTACGAGGAGGACGTCAACCTTTCCGCGGAGTCTCTGGAGATGCGGTGTGGAGTAGGTATCGCCGGCGTGGAAGAGCCTTTTGTCGCCCTCTATGAGATAACCTAGGGGGTACTGACTGGAGGGGTGTTCCATGTAGAAGGCGGTGACCTTGACCCCGTTTTCAAGCTCTATCGTCTGCCCCTCGCGTATCTCCCTGACCTTCGTGACACCGTCGCTTATCGCCATCATGTAAACGGTAGGGGGCCCGATGACGGTTGCGTCCCTCAACCTTGAAAGGAGCTCAACTTTTCCGTAGTGGTCCACGTGCTCGTGGGTTATCAGTATGTAGTCCACCTCACCTATTCTGTCGTCGTCGATTTCCGGATAGGGGTCGATGAGCAGTCTCACACCCTTGGTCTCTACCCAAAAGCAGGAGTGTCCGTACCAGATGATCTTCATGTCTCTCACCTCTACCACCTCAGGCAAAGTAAACTTAAAGTTTTCCCGGCAGGTTTTATAAGGGCTCGTTCTAACTCCAGACGGTGGGACCGGTGAACGGTAGGGCTTACAGGAGGCTAATAGTTCCGCCGGTTTCGTTGCCCGAGCTCCTGCTTATCTTTCTTCTCATGCTACTGCTCTTCGTGTTGTTTTCGGGTGCCGTCATGGCGGCTTTTGTAAAACTGGGCATCCCTCCGGGAGTTGCGTACACCCTTTTCCTTCTGGCCCTCTTCGGGAGTTTTATCAACATCCCCATAGCGGAGGAGAGAACCTACGAGCCCGTGCTTACCATAAAGGAGGTCAGGTTCATGGGGATTCCCTATCCTGTGCCATCGTTTGACTGGGCTGAGAGGAGGGTTGTCGTGGCCGTCAACGTTGGCGGAGCGCTAGTTCCCTCCGGTATTGCCCTCTATGAGCTTCTTAGGATGCTTTATCTCGGCCAGTTCGCGCTTCTCTTCAATACCCTCTTCGCGGTGCTCATAGCGGCGCTGTTCAGCCACGCGGTTGCCAGACCCGTTCCCGGACTGGGAATAGCAATGCCGATGTTCTTCCCGCCCCTGCTGGCCGTTCTCCTCGGCTGGGCCTTTGGCGGGAGTAACCCAAACGCGGTAGCCTACGTTAGCGGGACCCTGGGAGTCCTCATTGGTGCGGACCTGATGAACTGGAACAGGATAAAGCACCTCGGGGCGCCAATGGTGAGCATAGGGGGTGCAGGAACTTTCGACGGCGTCTTCCTCGCGGGGATAATTGCCGTTTTGTTGGTATAACGGTTGATTTATAAGCCCGTGTATGAACATGTAACCGGCAAAGGGGTGATGCTCATGTTCGTCGTTGGCAGCGGTGCGAGGCACCTCGAGGACGAGTTAAGGCGCCTTGGTGGGAAGCTGTTAGGGGCCGAGATAAGAAAGTTTCCCGATGGGGAAAAATACGTCCGCATTCTCGGTTCAGCGGATGAAGTGACCGTCGTTCAGTCCACGTTCAGACCGCAGGACGAACACCTGCTTGAACTTCTCCTAATTGGAGACGCCCTACGGGAGAGGGGTGCCAGAAAACTGAGGGCAGTGGTTCCCTACTTGGCGTACTCCCGCCAGGACAGGGTTACGAAGGACGGGGAGCCTGTGAGCGTCAGGGCCGTTATGAGGGCCATTGATCTCTACTATGACGAGCTCTACGTCTTCGACCTTCACAACCCCGGGACGTTGAAGTTCTTTTCGGGCAAGGCAGTGAACATCTCTCCGGCAAGGGCGATAGCAGATTACTTCGGGGACAAGCTCGGCGAGGGGGTGGTCCTTGCCCCGGATAGGGGGGCCAGAGAACGGGCAAGGGCAGTTGCGGAAAAGCTCGGTCTTGAGTACAGCCACTTTGAGAAGAAGAGGGTTTCGCCGACAGAAGTCCAGATGAGGCCGGTCGACATCGACGTCAGGGGCAAAAACGTTCTCATAGTGGACGACATCATAAGCACGGGGGGGACCATGGTAAAGGCTGCGAATCTGCTGAGGAAGATGGGGGTCGGAAAGGTGTTCGTCGCGGTCACGCACGGGGTCTTCGCTGAGGGAGCAATAGAGAGGGTCAGTAAGGCTGTTGACGAGCTCGCTGTCACGAACACCATTCCGACGCCGGTATCGAGGATAAGCATAGTGCCCGATATACTGGGGCTTCAGTGGTAGTACCTTTGAGGAAAAAGCTGGCCGCTCTCGTCCTTTTTCTCTCCTCCGCAGGGACAGGCATGATGCTCCTTTTTGCCGTCTTGCCTGATGTTGCTAGGCTATCCTCAGGATACGTGGATATGGTGGCGGTTGCTCCACTTATGATAATTCTCCCCTGGTGAAGAGGCTGTCCCTCTGCGTTGTGGCCGATGATGAAACCGCAAGGATTGTGGCACTGATTATCGGTGCCCTCTCGGTTCCGTTGTTTTACCTGAGCACTCCGCGGGCGGGGTATGATCTGTGAAAGCTAGGTCACCTACGCGTTGGGTTTTCTGCTAATGATCTTCCTTGCC
>WAMH01000235.1 GCA_015522395.1 Thermococcus sp.
CCCTCTCCCCAGCTCTCCCCGGGTATGTAGGGGACGCCGTGGAGCGAATAGAGGAGGACGTTCCTCATCTCGTCGCGGAGGTAAACGCTTCCCTCGAACAAGTCCCTTATCTCCCCCTGGCTCAGGGCGAACTCGCGGTAATCCTTCCAGTAATCGGAATAGTCAAGCCCCTCGATGGAGCGCGCCCGTATCATCCGAAGGTTGCCCATGGGATAGGCGTCGACGGTTCCGCTGACCGCGACGTAGCTTCCCGGCTTTACCCTCCCTGTGAAGGATGTTTTATCATCAATTCTGAGAACTGCGTAGGTTCTGAACTCTCCCTTGGGGAGGGCCGCCAGTTCCGACGGCGGAAGCGGTGAGAGGAGCAGGTAGAGCGCATCCCCCGGTGCGTTGGGGGCCTTCCTTCCGGTTATGAAGCCCCTCAGCTCCGCTTCTTCGCCGATTTTGGTGTTCTGGAGCTTTCTCTGAAACTCCCTAAGCCTTCTCCCCGGGCTGAGCGGTTCTCTTTTCCTTTCTAGCCTTATGAGTTCTAGCAGTTCCTCCTCCATCGAAACACTTAGGGACCGTAAGATTTATAAACCCTCCGCGGCAGGTATGTATCGGTACGGCGGTCATAGCGGCGGGGTCACACCCGGTCTCGTTTCGATCCCGGAAGTTAAGCCCGCCTGCGTTTCCGGTGGTACTGCCCTCCGGGAGGGGGCGGGAAGCCGGAAACGCCGCCGGCCACTATTCAGCTTCTTCCAGTGTTTTCCGTAAGCGTTAAATTCCCTTTCGCATATCCCTTCTGGATGGATACTGTGGTCGGTAGAGAGCTTAGACGGAGATGGGAGCGAACCGTTGAGCGCCTTCTCAGAGAGGGGATCATAAAAAGCGAGACCGTTAGGCGGGCTTTTCTCAAATGGCCGCGCTACCTCTTCGTTGAGGAGCGCTATAGGAAGTACGCCCACCTTGACGAACCCCTTCCAATCCCCGCCGGACAGACGATAAGCGCGCCTCACATGGTCGCTATAATGCTCGAGCTGGCAGATCTCAAGCCCGGAATGAAGGTTCTCGAGATTGGGACTGGAAGCGGCTGGAACGCGGCCCTTATAAGCGAACTCGTGAAGACCGACGTTTACACCGTCGAGAGAATTCCAGAGCTTGTTGAATTCGCCAGCAGAAACCTCCAGCGAGCGGGTGTTGAGAACGTCCACGTCTTCTTAGGGGATGGAAGCAGGGGCTTCCCGCCGAAGGCTCCCTACGACAGGATAATCGTGACCGCGGGGGCACCTAGGATTCCCGACCCGCTGATCGAACAGCTCACGCCCAGGGGGAGGATGATAATCCCGGTCGGGAGCTATCACCTCTGGCAGGACCTTTATATCGTCGACAAAACCCTGGACGGAAAAATCAAAAAGCGGCGCTGGAGAGGGGTTGCTTTCGTGCCCCTGGTCGGTGAGTACGGCTGGAAAGAGTAGGCTTTTAAGCTCCCACCGCGGCCTTTTCTCAGGTGGTAGCATGGTCAGGTTAATCGCTTTCGACCTCGAGGGAACGCTCGTCAAATCGGTCTCGAGCTGGGTGGAGCTTCACAAGCGCTTTGGAACATGGGGGAAGGGGAAGGAGTACGCCGAGCTTTTCTTCTCCGGGAAGATCGACTACGGGAAGTGGGCCGAGCTGGATTCGTCGCTCTGGAAGGGGCACACGCGGGATGAAATCATTGAGTGGGCCAACTCTGTTGAATACATGGACGGCGCGGAGGAGCTGATTGAGTTCCTCAGACGGGACGACTTTAAGGTGGCGATTCTCTCGAGCGGCCTCATGTGCCTCGCGGGAAGGATAGCGCGGGAGCTAGGGGTTGACTACGTCTTCGCGAACGAGCTGGTCTTTGATGAAAACGGCGTCGTTACCGGAAAGGTGAACCCGCTGGTGGACTTCAAGAGCAAGGGAGCCATTCTGCGCGAGCTGAAGGAGGAACTAAAGCCTGAGCTTACCGTTGCTGTAGGCGACGGCTACAACGACGTAAGCATGTTCCGGGAGGCCGATGTGGCGATAGCGATAAACCCGCACGAAGGGGTGGAAGGAGACCACAACGTTGAGAGCCTCAGGGAAGTGAGAGAAATAATAGCGGGCCTGATTTGAGGGGGTCGGGGAAGGGCGTGCTCATCACCCATCGGCAAAGCAAAAGCTCGTCATCCCCCTGTCGGCCCGACTGGAACTCCCGGTTCACGTTTCCCCGGAGAGGGCGGGTGCCGGGCCGGCGGTGGGAGTATGAAGGAAGGGTTAAAAATCTAACCTAAGCCCCTGCCAGCTTGAGCTGGATCCACCAGAACAGGTCTCCCCAGAAGTAGCTGATGAGAAATCCTATGAACAGCGCCGGTGCGAAGGGCATCGCCTTTTTCCTTAAAAAGCGGTTCTCGAGCTTTCCTTCCTCAACCAGCTTTTTGAGTTCCTCTATCTGCTCTCTCTTGAGACCCTCCGCTGTTGGGGAGGCTATAACCCGCTCATAGTGGGGTTTTAAGAGGGAGGGATCCGCCGAGCTCACCGCCTTTTTTACGCGAGTGAGAAAGTCCTCCCTGTCCCGCAGGATCTCTCCGTTTCTCTCAAAAATGGTCTCACCGAGTATGTCCCACTCATTGAGCCCCTCAGCAGGGGTTTCTTCCATCAGGACACCCCTTCTCATAAACCTGACGAGGGAGAAGAACACCTTGAATGCGTAGAGGATCACTAGGAGTTTAAAAAACGCCCTCACAGCTGGAAGGGGCTCCTCGTAGATGAGGTAACCCAGCACTAGGAGCCCCATGGCGTCCCCAAATCTCCTGAACTTTCCAAGGAGGTATATCACAACTATCGTGAAGGTCCACGACCAGATGCCAGCTATGAGAATTCCTGTGGTGTTGTAGATCAGCAGTCTGAGACCCAGGGCCGCTATTATCCAGAGGGACGCTTCAAAGGTCAGCACTGCCCCCTCTGAGAATATGCGTTTCAGTTCTCCGAACTGCCCCCTTATGAGGATCACTCCAAAGGCGTACAGGAATATGAATGGAAATACTGCAATGAGACTGTTGAGGAGTATGGTGACGGGGTAAAGGGGATACCTTAGAGCGTAAGGCGGCACGAAAGTTGCCCATCGCGAGGGATATGGTAGCAGCGCCGAGAATCCGGCCAGGATAATGGCGTCGCCGCTGGCCCACGCCCCCACGTAGTAGAGTAGAACTCCAAGGGTGAGCCCGAAAAGGAACCCAACAAGTCCTGAGATCGCCAGAAGGGAGTTGCCCTGCTGGAGCCCCCTGTAGAGGTAGTAGAGTACGCCTCCCTCCACCGCTGGAATTGGAACCTTATCCAGAAGCCCAGCATCCTCTTCATCAGCCCCCTTTATTTTCCATAGAAGGGCCAGGGTTGGAAAGACGTTTACGTCGTCTATGAATCCCGTCTTCAGATCTGTGTACGAAGTAATGACTCCCATAACCAGCCCGAGAAGGAGGGGGACGTATTCCATGATTCCACCTCAAAGCCCCTCGAGAACCTGTTCCCTCACCTGCTTAACGTAATCACCCACTGCTTTGTTTATGTTATTAACGCCATCCAGTATGACCTTGGCCGCTATGAGTACGAGGACTAGCACAGCCGCGAGCATGAAGAGGTACTCGATGGCAGCCTGGGCTTTTCGTTTCATCCCTCACACCTTTGAGAACTTCGATGCCAAAGGATTTAAAGTTTCCGTCGGCCTTTTAAGCTGGGCGAGAAATCAGGGCGTGATGAAGATGAGGGTTTACAGACTTCGCGTTCGTGAGGAATACCTCGACTACATAAAGTCAGGTGAGAAGAGGATAGAGGTTCGCGTTGCTTACCCGCAGCTGAAGGGGATAAAGCCCGGCGACAAGATAATCTTCAACGATGAGGTCCCCGCGGTGGTCACGGGCGTCAAACCCTACGAGACCTTCCGCCAGGTCCTCCGCGAGGAGCCGATAAAGAAAATATTCCCCGATGAACCGAGCTTTGAGAGGGCGGTAAAGCGGTTCTACAACCTCTATCCAAAATGGAAGGAGAACCGCTACGGGGTCATAGCCATAAGGTTCAAGCTCTTGAGAGATAGGGGGGAGTGAGGGCATGCGCCACCTCGAGTTCGACGGGCGCTACGCTGAGGCCATACTGAGCGGAAGGAAGAGGGCAACGGTGAGGCTCGGCAGGAGGCCCAGCCTGAGGGAAGGGGATGTTGTTCTCCTTCACTCCGGCGGCTACGCCCTCGGGAAGGCGGTGATAGAGAGGGTCGAAAGCAAGACTGTGGAAGAGCTGACAGACGAGGACGCTTTTTTAGACGGCTTTTCCAGTAGGGAGGAGTTGATAAAGGCTCTCAAAACCCACTACAAGTACGTCAACGACGACTCTCCGGCTCACGTTGTCGTTTTCCGCCTCGTTGAGCGCTTTGACAGGCCCGTCATGAGTTCTGACTACGCTTACGAGGGCAACAATCCGGTAGAGATAGCGGAGATGGCCTTAAAGCACCTCAATCTCCCGGAAGAGGACCGGAAGCTGATAGAACTTTTTCTACGGGCCGGAAGCCTTAGAAAGGCCGCTTACAGACTCGGCGGCATGAACAAGCGCTATCTCATAAGGGACGCCCTCAGGAGGGCCTACGAAGAACTTAAGAAAAAGGGCCTCATGGGGCCGAAACTTTGAGCGATTCGAGCACTGATATTGTCTCCACCCCGTTCACGTCCCTCTTGACGGCGGAGAGTGTTATGGGCATGAGCTTGAACGTTCCACCGTGGACCAGCTTCTTCAGTTCCCCGGCGAACCGCTCCATCTCGGACTCGTTTTGGAATTCGACCTTCGCTATGAAGTCGTACTCCCCGTAGAGCCAGTATCCCTCGACGGGGATCCTCTCTAAAACCTCGTCTCGGACGCCCCAGACGAGGAGTATCGCCTCGATTTTCCTCACCCCCTTCATTTCGTCCTTAGGGCCTCGCGGAGCGATAAAAGCTTTTCCAGGCTTTTTCCATCAAACCGGCAGATTTTCGAAAGGTTTCCGGTAAGATTTTGTCATTGTGCCCGGGAAGTGTTTTAACGTCCACGGCAAACTTACCCCGGTGATTGTGATGAAGGCGGTCTTCTTTGACTTCGTCGGCACGCTGATAACGAAGGCTGGAGAAAACGTGACCCACCAGAACATCGTGAGGGAAGTCCTGAGAAGGGCCGGCAGAGATGACTTGGACTATCTCAAACTCTGGGAGGAGTACGAGGAGGAAAGCTCGGCGCTCTTTAAAGGGCTGGCCGGAAAGCCCTACGTTAAAATCCGCGACGTGGACACTAAGGCCATTCAGAAGGTCGCGGAGAGGCACGGCTTCTCCGTCCCAGAGGATTTCTGGGGGATAAGCATAGCGATGCATGCCCGCTACGGCGAGCTTTTCCCAGATGCCGTTGATACCATAAAGGCCCTCAAAGCCCTCGGCCTGCACGTCGGAATAATCACCGACTCAGACAACGACTACATCGAGGCCCATCTGAGGGTACTGGGAATATACGACCTCTTCGACAGCATAACGACGAGCGAGGATGCCGGCTTCTACAAGCCCCACGAGAGGCCCTTCCTCCTTGCCATGGAGAGGGCTGGTGTTAAACCTGAGGAAGCCATCTACGTCGGAGACAACCCAGCCAAGGACTGCGTCGGTGCTAAAAACGTCGGTATGCTCAGCGTTCTCCTCGACCCTGAAGGCAAAAAGCGCGACCTCTGGGGGAACTGCGACTTCGTGGTTTCAAAGCTGAGCGATGTCGTTGAGATTGTGAAAGGGTCAA
>WAMH01000236.1 GCA_015522395.1 Thermococcus sp.
GCCTTTTTCCCCTTCAGGGTGTTGATTATCGTGCTCTTTCCAACGTTGGGGTAGCCTATTAGAGCTACTTTCACCCTCTCCTGCTCCTCGAGGAGGGGTCTCGCGAGCTTTTTGATTTCCCTCCGCAGGATTCCGGTTCCCCTCCTCTCCCTTGCGCTTATGAAAACCACCGGTACCTCACTCTTCCGCTTATACTCCTCTGCCCACTCCTTCGGCACTAAATCGGCCTTGTTCATGACTATTAGGAGGGGTTTTCCGCTCTCCTGAACGAGTTTCTCCAATTTTCTATTCCTCGTGCCTATTGGGTCTCTGGCGTCGACGACCTCGACCACAACGTTGGCTTCATCTATTGCCTCCCTTACCACTCGCCACGCTTTTCTCTGCTTCATCTCGCACCACCGTTATCTCGAAGATGACCGTCCCGCCGTCCGTGTAGGGTGGTCCGGGGTCGAGGCATTGGACGTAGGCTTTATCTCCCTTTCCGAGACCCAGCTCGCTCGGTTTAATACCCTTTCGCAGGGCGACTATATAGGGCAGCAGGGAGGCGAAGGCGTGGGTGCACACCGCGTCGGTCTCGTCGAGCTTTATTTCGGGCCCCTCAATTATGATTCTGTCGCCGGGTCGGTAAACGGGACACCTGCCCCTTACTTCTACCACTTTAACCTCGAGTCTCTCCATTCTCCCACCGAAATCTAAATAAATATTGGAGTTCAAAAAACTATCCGGCATTAGAAATTATGTATGATAACTTTGATGGTGGTGCTCAACGTGTCCGAGGACATCGAGGCGAAAATTCGCCGTTTGAGGGAACTGGGTAAAGCCAGCACGGAGCCCGAGGCTCCCAAGACTGCCGCTCCCCCAGTTAAAAAACCTCCTAAGAAGCCGCGTGGGGTTGGTAGCATAAGGAGCAGAGAGAGACGGAAGAGAATACTCGCGGGCGCCGCTGTGCTACTAATTCTCATCCTGATAATCTCTGTCGGTGCCTACGTTTATATACAGGATCAATCCGCAAGTAAACTAACCAATGAGAAGAACCAGAAGCTGCGTGAGGTCTATACATACTTCAGGGGAGAACTTGTCAACTCCTCCAGAAACTGCACTTCAAAGCCCATTGCAATAAGGAACGAACTCATAAACGAGATAAGGCATGCCAACTCCTTGGAGGAGCTTAGTAAGATAGACGTTAAGGCCGCCTACAACCAAGCAGTAAAGGATTACAACGCCTGCTTGGCCAACATTGAAAAGCAAAAGCAGGAGAAGATACTAAACGAGACGAAGCAGCAGAAGATCCAGCAGATAGAGACGGAGTTCCAGAGGTTGCTTGCCATGCCCTTACCTGACAGTTTGAGGGCGAAGGTCGTTGCCTCCATGAAGAGTTTGGAAAACCAAGTCGAGAACGCGAAGACCGTAGGGCAGGTGAACTCAATAAACGCCGCACCCTATCTGCTTAGACTCTGGAGGGAGTACTACTACTACCAGATTGATAATATCCCTGGACAGAACGTTATACTCGAAAAGAACAATATCAAGAGGATAGTCAGTAAGTCCGAGGCCAAGGCGATCCTCGGGGGCATAATGGACTACAATGAACTTCTTCAGTACCGCGTTTACAAGGTGCAGTACGTTGATATTGCGTTGGTTCTTTCAAGGGACAGGATAAACGGTGCGTTCCTCTCGCCGGGGGACGAGATAATGATATTCGCCAAGAACTCCACGAACGCCCCGTTCAAGGAAATAGCCAACGAGGGATACGTTGAGATGGTCCTCCTTCCAACGGATGCCGGGCTGATTTCGGTGAACGAGGCCCAGAGCCAGAGCAGCTCGTCAAGTACATCGTCAAGTACCCAGTATAATGAAGGCCACACAACCTCCTACACGCCTGGGGGCACTAGCGTAAGCAACGGTCAGAGCTCCAGTGACACTTACTCAAACAGCCAGAGCTCCAGTCAGAGTGCCTCCGCGAGCTACAGTTACACCGTTGATCTTTCGCAGATACTCAAAGCGGTGGCGGCGGGAAAGATCAAGGCAAGCCCAGAAGTGAAGGAAGAACTTGAGAACTACGGCTGGCACCTAATCAACCTTGAGCAGAGCTCGGATATGCTGGTGTTAAGCCCGAACTCGGAGTTCCTCGTCATCATCAAGGTTCCCTCGATCTTTGTGCCGGACATACTATCCCACCAGAACTACCTCTACATAGCCAAAGTAACTAGCTGAGGTGATACCATGAAGCGTCTTGCTGTTTTCTTCTTTGTTCTTTTAATGATGGCGTCGCTGGCCAGTGGAGAGACATACACCCTTCCGGGTTCAACTCCAGATGGTAAACCCTACAACAACATCGGTATCGTTAGTGAAGTTATGGTTGATCTCAACGTGACAATGGTCAACACCGCGCCGTTTCCAAAGTTTGTCATAGTCAATCCAAGATACGACTTTAAGGTCATTCGTCTCTCCGGGAAGGAGGGTATGTACTCTTTCAGGGTCAACGGGACGACCTATCATGTTCCGATGAACCTCAAAAAAACCTCGCTTAACTACTTCATAGGTTTCTGGATAATGCCGTACGAGACCGTTGTGGTCAACTTCAGGATACCCTATAACAACTCATATCTCCTCACTCCTGTTGACTACAAATCGATTTGTGGGGATTCAAAGATAGTCGCGCTTAACTACACCCTAGTCAACGGAACCCTGTACTACAACGGTAAGATAAGGTCCTCCTCCGAGGATATTCATCCAATGACCTGCGGGGTTATGTACCCCCAGCTCATAAACTCCCCACAGATCCTGTTCCTTAGGGAGCTGTTTCCTTTAAACGATGGATACGTTAAGGTCCTCCACTATCGGGGGACTGTGACGCTCAGGCTTACGAACGCTCCCAACGAAGCTGGGGTTTTTAACACATTCTTTGCCGTTGCTGTACCCGTCGTATTCCAAGGTGCTAAGATGTACAATTTCACTCCAAACTATACGATGACCTACGATAATTACATGAGGGAGTTCCTATGGAGGTATAGGGGAGTGGTCCCACCCAACAACACTCAAACCCTTCGGTCGTCAGAGTTTGATAACATGTTTACCCTGACCGATACCCTGCTCACGGGAGTTTCGGTGGGAGGACCCCATTTAATTCCCCCCAAGCACACCGGTTTGAATTACCCCGTGTGGATAGTGTTTATGGGACACAGCATGGAAATAAGGTACGACGTGGAATGGAGCGCTGGGTGAGAGACTGTGTTCGGGGACAAGAAAAAGAAGAAAGATGAGGTCTCGTGGATAGATGAAATACTCAACGGTGAGGACGACTTCCTGGAGAGCATGCTGGGGGGTGACGACGAGAAGCCGTCAAATAAGCCGGAGAAGGTTGAGGTTCCACTCCCCACTGGGGGACTGGGGCTGGAGGATATCTTAAGTTCCCCCCCTACTAGAGAGCCCGAAGTTGCCCCAAAGGACACCACCCCAAAGGGGGCGGATCTGCTGGAGGGGATACTCACTAAGGAGGGACCAAAACCGGTTGGGGAGGACCTCCCAAAGACCAAGCCCAAGCCTAAACCCGTGTCGACTCTAACGGATATACTTGGTGCTCCAGCTGTGGAAGGTGAGTCTTCTTACGCCGGAAAGGCCAGGGTCCTCGACGCCTACGGTAACGTCAGGATAATGAGGGTCAAGGGAGAGCCCGTCCCCGTCTATGAAATTAGGATGCCCAAGCTTAACAAAGAAGAGGAGGAGCTTTTTAAAAGGATAAGGGACAGGGCCATAACCGAACTCCAGATAGATCCAGCGGCTTTTCCAGATCCTGAGGAACGTAGGAGAATTTTCATGAACGCCGTCAGGAAAATGATCAAGGATGAGGCCCCTCACTTCTCAGAGGGGAGGGTTGAGGTACTTGCGGATATGATAGTGCAGATCATGGTGGGCTATGACAAGCTCGATCCGCTTGTCCGCGATGACAACCTCGAGGAAATAATGGTTATTGGTACTGGAAAACCCGTCTACGTTTGGCACAGGCGCTTCAACATGTGCAAGACCAATATAGTTTTCAACGACGAGAAGGAGATACTTAACATCATCGAGAAGATAGCCAGGGAGGTCGGAAGGAGGATAGATCAGCAGAGCCCGCTCCTCGATGCACGCCTTCCTGATGGAAGCCGTGTGAACGCGACCATACCCCCTATAAGTCTCGATGGCCCGACCATCACCATCCGTAAGTTCAAGAAGGATCCACTCACGATAATCGACCTTATCAAGTACGGCACCATGGACACGGAGATAGCCGCCCTGCTGTGGATCTTTGTAGATGGCCTTGGCGTTAAGCCGGCAAACATCCTCGTGGCGGGTGGAACCGGTTCTGGTAAAACCACCACCCTCAACTCTCTGGGAATGTTCATCCCACCAAGCGAGCGCGTTATAAGTATAGAGGACACAGCAGAGCTTCAGCTACCTGTGGAGCACTGGATAAGGCTGGAGACGAGGCCGCCAAACATAGAGGGGAGGGGCGAGGTTAACATGGACGATCTCGTCAAGAACACCCTCCGTATGCGTCCTGACAGGATCATAGTCGGTGAGGTTCGTGGTCCCGAGGCTAGGACGATGTTCACGGCGATGAACACCGGCCACGATGGCTGTATGAGTACCATACACTCCAACAGCGCCAGGGAGACCATAACTCGCCTTGAGAGCCCGCCGATGAGTGTTCCGAGGATAATGATACCCGCCCTTGACATAATCCTGATGCAGGTTCGCTTCCACAGCAGGAAGAAGGGCACCATAAGGAGGGTAACTGAGGTTGCGGAGGTTTCGGGTATTGAGGGCGAAAGCGTTCAGCTCAACACCCTCTATAAATACGATCCGGCTAAGGACGAGCTCGTTCCAACCGGCGTGCCGAGCAGGACCCTCAACGTCCTGGCTCACCACACGGGAATGAGCGTTGCAGAGCTTGAACTGGAGAGGGAGAAGAGGAAAATAATCCTCGAGTGGATGATAGAGAGGGGCATCCGGAGCATCGATAAGGTGGGCTACTACATAAGGCAGTTCTACGTCGATGAGGATTCGCTCCTCAAGAAGATAGCTGCGGAGGGTAGCGCCGAAATAGCTGGGAGCGTTAAGGAGCTGATGTGAGGGGATCGTCGTGGGTATGGCTAGGGTTATAACGGACTTCCTTGAGCGCCTCGGAGGAAAAACGATTGAGGCAGCTGAGACTCCCGTTAAAAGGCTTCCAAAGGGCAAGTCGGTTCAGGAGAGACTGCGGGCTTTGAAGGAACTCCAGAAGGAGATCGAAAGCGAGAAAAAAGAAGTCGAACAGGAGAAGGAGATAGAGGATATACTCGAA
>WAMH01000237.1 GCA_015522395.1 Thermococcus sp.
CTACCGCTCCTGATAGCGATGACGATACTGGCGGTACCCAACGTCCTCTTCGGAGTCTACCCTGGTCTTGTCACGAAGTACATAAACAGGATGCTCGGCGGCAATGTCATAGGGGGCACCTACACGGAGCTGATAACTCCCCACGGAACCTACAACGCCCAGCTCGTCTCGGTGCTCCTGCTCTTCGGTCTGGCCGTTGCGGGGCTGATCTACATCTACGGGGCCAAGGCCAGGAGGGTGCCGGTTACCGACACCTATCAGTCCGGTAACCCCGTCACAGAGGACTACAACCTGTCCATCAGGAAGAACTTCTATAGACCACTCGCAGAGGCCCTTGACTTCTGGCTCAAGTACAGCTGGGACCGCTTCTACGAGAGGCTTGCCAGTCTCTTCGAGGACTTCGCCGACTGGCTCAGGGAAGGTGTCTACAACGGCAACGCCCAGAGCTACGCGTGGTACCTTGCAATAATACTCCTTATCCTGGCACTGTGGGGGGTGTTGTGAATGGTGGCAGTGGACTGGAAGCTCATCCTTGAGGCAATAGGAATACTCATCTACGCGATCCTGGTTGGATTCCTGTTCATGGGTATCGAGAGAAAGGCGATGGCCAGAATACAGAGGCGCGTTGGTCCGCCGATATACCAGCCGCTCATAGACACCCTCAAACTCCTTGGAAAAAAGGAGAGCATCAGCCACGGCTTCATCTACGACTTTGGACCGATATTCGCACTGGCGGCGAGCATAGCGGCGCTCCTCTTCATCCCCATAGCAAACTTCCAGCTCTTCAGCTCGAACGCTGATTTGATAGTCGTTGCCTACCTACTCGAGGTTCCGATGCTCGGAATAATGCTCGGTGCCATGAGCTCCGGCAACCCATTCTCAGCGTTGGGTGTCCAGCGTGGGCTCTTAACAATGGTGGCCATGCAGCTCCCATACGGACTGGCCCTCATAGCGCTCGTCCAGCACTGGGGAACCTTCAAGCTGACGGAGATAGCCGCACTCCAGCAGGTTCAGGGATGGAGCATAACGGTTCCGGCTTTGCTTCTGGCCTTCATAGTGTTTGACATAGTCTTCCAGGCGATGCTCGGTTTGGAGCCGTTTGACATCATAACCGCACCTGCAGAAATCTCCATGGGTCCCATGGTCGAGTACGGCGGCAAGCACGCGGCGATACTCTTCACCCAGCACGCGGTCCAGCTCTTCGCGGAAACGGCCTTCTTCGCGGTGCTGTTCCTCGGCGGGGCAAGCAACCTGCTGACACTCTTCCTCAAGCAACTGGCGGTGCTCTTCATAGCGATATTCGTGGCCAGCATTTACCCGAGGTTCACGGTCGACCAAGCGGCGAAGTTCTTCTGGAAGTGGCCGACGATAATAGGGATAATAGCCGTGTTGCTCACGGTGTGAGGTGGTGTGAATGAGCGAGAGGAGAGATGTTAACGAAAACGACGGCGTCATACACTACGAACTTCAGGAGTTTCAGGTGTTCGAGCCGCTGTTCAGGTGGGCGAGGAAGAAGAGCCTCTGGATAGTGGCATTCTGTACCGGCTGCGGTGGCATTGAGATACCCCCGCTGGCAACGGCTAGGTACGACTACGAGCGATTCGGGATAATGCCCAACCCCTCGCCAAGGATGGGCGACCTCTTCCTCATAACAGGCTACGTTACGCCCAAGACCCTCAAAAGGATCATCGTGACCTACGAGATGATGCAGGACCCCAAGTACATCCTAACCCACGGCTCCTGCCCGATCAACGGCGGCGTCTACTGGGACTCTTACAACGTGGTCAAGCAGCTTGACAAGTACATACCCATAGACGTGTCCATAGCGGGCTGTATGCCAAGGGTCGAGGCGGTGATGGACGGTATAATGGAGATAATGCGCAAGATAGAAAGCGGAGAAGCCGACGGCTGGAGGCGCTACCGCGAGAACTACGACTACTACAGGAAGAACCAAGACGAGCTCTTCGGAGAAGGATGGCGCGAGAAGGAGGCCAAGAGGTGGTTGGCATGGATATGAACGAAAAGGAGAAGATCGAGGCCCAGCCCGCCGGAGAGGTGAAATCCGAGCTTCCGGACACGAAGGAGGGGAGGCTCGTTAAGGACCTCCTCGAGAGGGCACCTTACGCCGAGGGAAGCGTGAGGCGCGAGAGGCGCGTTGAATTCAAGGTCCCACCCGAGAGGATACACGAGTTTCTCGAGCTCGCGAGCGAGAAGTTTGAGATGCTCATGCAGATAAGCACGGTTGACTGGATCAAGGAGGGTGAGTTCGAGCTCGTCTACCAGCTCTGGAGCGTCAGCGAGAGCGTGCATGCATTCGTCAGGACGAGGGTTCCGAGGGAAAATGCAAAACTCCCCACGGTGATGGACATCTGGCCGGTCGCTGAAACCTACGAGAGGGAGGCGCACGAGTTCTTCGGAATCATCTTCGAGGGCAACCCGAGGCTGGGACCCTTCATCCTCGAGCCGAGGGAGTACGAGAAGCACCCGCTCAGGAAGGACTTCAACACGCTGGGCCACGTGAAGGCTCTCTACGGAGAGGACTTCGACAGGTACGATGAGAGTAAGACAAACTACGTGATATGAGGTGATGATCATGGCCAACGTTGAGGTTCCGAGGGAGTTAAAGGCCGAGGCGAAGCAACACGACATGTACCTTCATCCGATAGACAAGGACACCTACGAGCTGTTCTTCGGTCCGCAGCACATGGCAACGGAGAACTTCAGCATAATCCTCAAGATGGACGGTAACAGGATAGAGAAGGCGATAGTCAATCCTGGCTTCCTCCACAGGGGATTCGAAAAGTTGGCTGAGCACAGACCCTACTTCACCAACATTGCCCTAATCCTTCGTATCTGCGTGCCGGAGAGCGACGTTCCGGAGAACATTTACTCGATGGCCGTTGATGAGATAGTCGGCTGGGAGGTTCCCGACAGGGCGATATGGATAAGGAACGTCGTCCTCGAGATGGCGAGGGTCGCAGGCTGGATGTTCTGGATAATGGGCTTTGGAAACGAGATAGGCCTCTACACAGCCGGACAGTGGGCGGCAGCGTATCGTGAGAGGTTCATGCGCCTCTACGAGGAGCTAACCGGAGGAAGGGTCTATCACATCTACACTGTCCCAGGAGGAGTTAGAAGGGACATACCGGGCGACCGCTGGCTTCGCCAGCTCCGCGACACTGTGGAATACATCAAGGGCAAGCTGAAGGACTTCGACGAAATCCTCTTCGATAACTACATCACATTCGAGAGGACCGAGGGAGTCGGTGTTATGGACAAGCGCTTTGCTCTCAAGCACGCGGTTACCGGGCCGAACCTGAGGGCGGTCGGAGTTCCCTACGACGTCAGGAAGGACGACCCGTACTACCTCTATGACCAGCTCGACTTTGAGGTTCCAGTTCTCAAGGAGGGGGACAGCCTCGCAAGGACACTCGTCAGGAGGTACGAGCTTGAGCAGGATCTCTACATCCTCGAGCAGCTCCTTGACATGGGGCCGCCGAGTGGACCGTACATGGTCCAGGACGCTCGTCTAAAGGCCCTGCCGAGGTTCAAACCGCCGAAGGGAGATGCATATGCCCACGTCGAGTCAACAAAGGGGGACTTTGGTGCCTATATCGTCAGCGACGGAAGTCACAAACCCTACAGGGCCCACTTCCGCGGACCGAGCCAGAGCCACGGCGTTACCGTTCTGGAAGAGCTTCTGAAGGGAGCACGCATCGCGGACGTCCCGGTCATACTGAAGACCCTTGACAACTGCCCGCCAGACATAGACAGGTGATGAAGATGCCCGCGAGAGTCGTTGGAGAGGAGAAGGTCAAGATCAAGAAGTCCTTCGTTAAGCCCTGGATGGGCATAAAGTACCTGTTCAAGAAGCCCGTAACCATCAAGATACCCTTCGAGAAGATAGAGCCGGCACCGAAGTACAGGGGCTTCCACACACTCGACTGGAAGAAGTGCGTTGGCTGTAACTTCTGCGGCCAGATATGCCCGGCGAGGGCCATTGAGATGACGTGGATAGAGGGCGAGAAGAGGCCGCACCCCAAGGTGGATTATGGGAGGTGTACCTTCTGCCAGTTCTGCGTGGACGTCTGCCCGACGGGAGCGCTCGGCTTCAGTGAGAACTTCTACCTGACCACGGGCGGCTTCGAGGAGGACCTTGAGCTTTACGACTGGGTGCCGATACACCCGGACAAAGTCAGGGAACTCAACGAGAAGTTCGGGGACTACCGCTTCCCCGTCGAGAGGATAGAGAAGAAGGGCGACGGCGTCTACGTCTACCACCTTCGCGACGGCGAAAAACTGGAGTTCAAAATACTCGGCTACGGCCTGAGACCACCGGCAGCCGCCAAGCCCAAGCCCGCCGCGAAAGCCCAGACAAAGACCCCAACAAAGAAGGAAGAACCCGGAAAAGAAACCGCCCAGCCGGAGACCAAGAAGGATGGCGCTGAGACAGAGAAGAAGGAGTGAACGTCTCCTTCCCTTTTTTCATCTCCGGGGCAACTTTTTAAGGCGCCGTTTTTATCC
>WAMH01000238.1 GCA_015522395.1 Thermococcus sp.
ACAGTCCCGTTGAGTTTGATCAAGGTTGGTGATTCTTTTTTAAGAGAACAATTGGCGTGATTTCCCGTTGGAGTTGCTTTTTTGGGAGAGTGGATTCTTTATCATGAGCGTTTTTCAAATGGGTTCGAGTTGTAGCGCTCCGAAGGAGCGCAGTTATAGTCGAACCCGCATTGAAAAGCCTTTTTAGAGAATCCAACGTTCAAAAGAACGAATTTGGAGCGAATCCCCCTCCCAGAGCCAATTGATGGGGAATCACAAACTTTGATCAAACTTTGCACTGTAAAGTTTGTTTGGTGAAGCTTTTTCCAAAAGCTTCAGCGCTGAGGAGGATTGCGTGCTATTTTGAAGAAAGGAGGAGTGACCAAAATTTGCGCAGGCAAAGATTAAAGAAAAGGTCTCACTTCAGCTTTTCGAGGATTATCGCGGGGCAGACCTTAGTGACGCCTTCTATTCTGCCTATCTTGTTTGAGATTATGTCCGAGAGATCTTCACCATCCCTGGCCCATACTTCGGCCATTATCATGTGGTCCCCGCTGGTCAGGTAGACCTTCCTGACGAACTCGAACTTCTTGAGCTTGCTGGCAACCTCGAATATCCTCTCAGGAAGCGTGTCAACGCCGGTCAGGCTCACAAGATTGTAACCGAGCTTTGAGGGATCAACGACCGCGGTGTACTGCTTTATGACACCTGCCTCCTCAAGGGCCTTCACGCGCTTCCTCACGGCCGTTTCGCTTATACCAAGGACCTTGGCTATCTCCGTGAAGGGAGTACGCGCGTCCCTGGTGAGCATGTCTATTATGATTTTGTCTCTCTCATCGAGCATTTTCAATCACCTCTTCTCGTCTAAGCCCTGGATAGGGCGTCAAGGTATATTAAGTTTTCGAACCAGGGAGTTTTGAAGTTAAACCTTGAGCTTTAGTTTAACAACCGTTTCCACGTGCGGCGTGTGGGGGAACATGTCGATTCCCACGGCATCCTCAACGGAGTATCCTTCAGATAGTTTCCCCAGGTTCTCCGCCAGGGTATTTGGATTGCACGAGACGTAGACGATGCTCTCGGGTTTGTCTTTTAAGATTTTCTTGATGAGTTTGGGATGAAGACCCGAACGGGGCGGGTCAAGAACGACGGTGTCGTAGCCAGAGAGGTCCCCAACGCCCCTGTCCGATCCGACCCTAAAGGTCGCATCAACGCCGTTTATTTCAACGTTCCGGTTCGCCATTTCGACCGCAAAGGGGTTGGCCTCTATCCCCTCAACGTTCAAACCGCGCTTCGCGAGGTAGACGCCAAAGGTGCCCACCCCCGAGTACAGGTCGAGCACCCTTTCGCCATCGACGCGCTTCGAGACCTCCTCAAGCAGGATTACCGCGGAGTGACTGTTCGTCTGGAAGAAGCTGTTCGGGTGGATCAGATAGACTACATCGCCGAGCCTCTCCCTTGTGAACTCCGATTTCCAGAACTTCTCTATCTCGCCGTAGGAGACGTCGCTCTTTGTTCTGTTGACGCTCCAGTATATCGAATCTGCATAGTCGAAGTAGGAAGGGAAGTCCTCCGGGAGGGTTCCTTCCGAGGTGACGAGGTTGACCATTAACTCCCCGGTGAACTTGCCCTCCCGCATTACGATATACCTCAAAAAGCCCTCGTTCTTTCCTATCTCATAGAGACCCGGCTTGTGATCCCCTATAAACTCCCTCAGCGAGCGCAGAACCTTCGCGCTGGTCTTCCCGAAGACGGGGCATTCCTCGATGTCAACGACATCCCACCAGGTTCCCCTCTTTCTGAAGCCAATACCTTTTGTCGAGATGACAACGTCGATCCTGTTTCTATGACCATAGATAACTGGAGATGGTTTAACATTAACGCTCATCCCAAGAATCCTCGAGAGTTTGTCCTCCTTAAACTCGATCTGCCTCCCGTAGGGCAGATGCTGGAGCAAACAGCCCCCACAGGTTCCGAAATGGGGACAGCGAGGCTCCACCCGCTCATCGGAGGGCTGAACCACTTCGAAGTCAACTGCTATGAGCTTTCTCTTCCTTCTGCGCCACCTCTTCACTTCCACGACGTCCCCCGGAGATGTAAACGGAATGTGGATTTCCCTACGTCCCGCCTTTAGAACGCCCATTCCATCCGCGTCCAGCTCCTCGATGACTCCCCTCATGCTCGTCCGTGCGGCGGAGCGTTTATAAACCTGCCCTTGGACGGGTGCCAAAAGTGTCCCCGGAAGGTTTATTTAGTTCGAGAGCGTAGTGTAAAACGGTGCGGTTTGATGTTTGGAAGGCGCAAGGATGTGGTTTACAAAGTCCTCGCCACCAAGAAGAGGGCCGTTGCCCTCCAGCACCTCAGCGCGGAACTCGAAACCCCCGCACCCGCCGTCCTGAAGACGGTCAGGGAGCTGGAATCCGACGGGCTGGTCGAGGTCTTCTACGGCCGGGACAAGGCCGCCATCATGGTGCGCGCCAAGACGCTCGAGGACTACATCTGAACTCCAATCACTTTTCTTTAACCAAAAAACCGGGAGGCTGAGCGGTGGTATCAATAGTTATTACGGGGAGAGGTGGCGCCGGAAAGACCACCATGACCGCCAACCTGGCGGCGTACTTCTCCGGGAGGGACTACAGATCCCTGGTCGTCGATGGCGATCTCTACCTTCCGAAGCTGGCCTTCCACTTCGGTGTATACACGCCCCAGTACAACATACACACCCTCTTGAAAAACCCAGACATGAGGGTAATCCAAGCGGTCTACCACGACCCAAGGACAGGGGTGGATATCCTGCCCGGAAGCCCCAACCTCTACGACGTCATCAACCTCGACCAGAAACGGCTCAGGGAGATCGTGCGGGAGGTGCAGGCGCGCTACAACCTGACGGTGATCGATTCACCGGTCGGGATACCCTTCGACACGATATCCACGTTCAAACTGGCCCAGTACCAGCTCATCGTCGTCGAGGTGGAGCGCTGTCCGATACACTCCGTTCACAGAATGATAGAGAACGAGGTTGTCAAGCTGAAGTCCATAGGCGACGTTTACGGCCTCAAGGTCGGGGTGATACTGAACAAGGTTAGGGAATCCTCAGAGAGCATCGATGACATCGTGAACTTCCTAGAGTACAGCATAGAAACACCGGTCGTGGGGATAATCCCCTTCGATCCAAAGGTTCCGGAGGCCACCAACTACGGAAGACCCGTTCTCGAATACGCACCCAGGGCGAAGGCATCAAAGGCCCTTAACGAGGCCGGTGAAATACTCGAGGGGTGGATGTTTGGGAGGGAGGAAAGGAAGGGAACCCTTACCAGGTTCTACGAGGCCATTCTGGGCCTGCTGCACAGGTCCCGGAGTCCCTCTCCCAGGTCGTGAGCCCAAAGTTTAAGAGGAACGTGGTGAACCAGGGACATGCTCACGGTTGAGGTTATCCTGAAGTACTACTTCGCAACGGTCACCGTCCTGGGCGGACTCGTAGTCCTCCTCGGAACCAAGTACACACTCAGAACCTGGAGAGGGCTTCCGAAAACGAAGTGGCTCGCTCCATCGCTGGCAATGGCCCTTCTCGCCCTGATCCTGGCATCTACGGCTGAGCTGCCGGCCCTGATCCTGGGTAACTGGGTCCTTCTGGCGCTGATTGCCGGTGTAGCTGAGGAGAGCGTCAAGCTCCTGCCAATAAAGCTCTACAGGGAGCTGGAGAACTGGGGAAAGTGGAAGCTCGTCATCGGAACGGCTTTTCTCCTCGGTCTGATTGAAGGCGTTCTCTACACATCGGCCATAGTCCTCTTTGGGGAGAACATCTACCTGGCCCTCGTCAGGATCGTCCTCATCGGCTTCCACACCATCTGGGCGGTGGTTTCAGCAGGATTCCTTCTCGGCCATACTGGCCCGAGGAGGTTCTCGGGGCTGGCGTTCGCGATCCTGGCCCACGCTTTCTACGACATGCCCACGCTGGCCGGCTTTGGGGGTTACAGCGCCAATGTAGTGGCAGCCGTTGCTGTTGTTTCGACGGTGTTCATGCTCCTAACGCCAGCAATGGTTAAGAGGGCCGCGGAACTCGTGAGAACCGAAGCAGAAGAAAGGGGAGGGAAAGGATAAAGGGGTTACCTCTTGGCCTTGAACCTTTCCTGAAGCTCGTAGAGCTGGGCGATCCTCTCTATTGTATCCGCCTCCTCGGGGCTCTTATCCTCCCTCAAAGCAACGTAGCGCGGGAAGCGCAGGGCAAAGCCGCTCCTGTACTTCGGGCTTTTCTGTATCTCCTGGTAGGTGACCTCTATGACCACCTTCGGCTCTATCTCGACGTATTTGCCTTCCTCCTTGACTATGAGCGGCTTCAGCATCTTCGTGAACTCCGCTAAATCCTCGTCCGTGAAGCCGCTGCCGACCTTTCCGACGGGAACGAACTCGCCACTGTGCGGGTCAAAGGCCGCAACGAGGAACGAGCCGAGGAGGTGTGCCCTTCTTCCCTCGCCCCACTCGGCACCTATTATGACGAGGTCGAGGTCCTCCATCGTCGGCTTGACCTTGAGCCACTTCTTCCCGCGGTTTCCTGGCTCGTAGACGGAATCTAGGCGCTTCGCCATTACCCCCTCGTGTCCCAGCTCAAGAGCCTTCTCGTAGAACTCCTGGGCCTCGTCGGCGCTGCTAGTAACCAGCTGAACGGCGAGCTTTATCTTCTCACTCTCCTCAACGGTTTCCTCCAGCCTCTTCCTTCTCTCAGAGAACGGCGTGTTGATGAGGGCTTCGCCGTCGGCGTACATTATATCGAAGAGGTTCAGCTCCAGCGGGATTTTCTCTATCATCTCGTCGATGTTGTACTTCCGCCGGAATCTCCTCAGAACATACTGAAAGGGCCTAGGCCTTCCACCCTCGCCGACCGCGACGAGCTCGCCCTCCACGATTACCCTCCCTGCCCTCAGGCTTTCCTTAACGGCTTCCACTATCTCCGGAATCGACTTCGTGACGTTCTCCAGCCGCCTAGAGTAGATCACTACATCGTCCCCATCCCTGTGAACCTGGACGCGAGCGCCGTCGTACTTTATCTCGAATGCAGCTTTCCCACCCATCTCTACCAGAGCATCCTTAACGCTCGCCGCGTTTTGAGCCAGCATCGGCCTTATAGGTTTTCCTATCTGCACACTCACCCTCGAGAGCCCCTCGTTTCCTTCGAGCTTTGCCACCTTTGCAACGTAGCCAAAGTCGCTCGTGAGCATGTACGCCCTCTCAACGAGCTCGGGTCTGACTTTGAAGGCCTCCGCTATGGCATCCCTGAGAATACCTTCTGCAACACCGGTCCTCATCGTCCCGAGTACGGTTCTCGCCAGGTACTTGCCCTCCTCAGGCCCGGCGTCCATGAAGAGGTTCGCCAGGTACTTCATCTTTCTGTCCTGGCTTCCCTCACCGCTCGCCTCCGCTATCCTGATGAAGGTGTCGTAGACGCGCTTGACAGTAAGCGGCTGGCTGAAGAAGCTCCTCTGTTTTTTCCTCTTGATCGCGAGTGCAACGCTCTCCCCCAGATCACCTGTATCCTTGACCGAATTCTCTATTTCCTTCTCCGGAACGCCCGTGGCCATCGAAACGGCCTTTATGAGGAGCTTTTCGCCAACGCCAAGCTCGCGCTCATCCCAATCGGGGAAGACCTTTCCGAGAATGAGGTACGGAACGATCTCGAGAAGCTCATCCGGCGTCTTCTTCAGAAAATCGGCGACGAACTTCGTCTTCAGCGTCTTGAGAGTGGTTTTTTCGAGCCTTCTGTAGAGGTCGGCCAACTCGGAGTACCTCATGTCACCCACAATCACCACCGGAAAAGAATACGGCGAGGGGGATAAAAGGTTAGCCCACCCACCTCCCGACCTTGGGCTTCTCGTCGTAGATTTCGGCCACGTCGTATGGTAAATTGAGGTCCGCGAGCAGGTTCTTGGCCCTCTCAAGCTCCTTACCCCTAACCAACGCGAAGAGGCCCCTGCCGAGCATTATCATCGATGGCGGGTTCGAGAGGACTCTGTCCAGCTCCCTCGCCAGCTCGAGGAGTTCGCCGCTCAGGAGGCCCGTTTTTTCGGCGAACCCCCTAGCGAGGGCCATCATGTGCTCGGGCCTCGGTTCCCTGAGGAGGCTTTCGAGGGCTTTCCTCCCCTCGATTTCGATTGATTTGACAACGTCGCCGTCGAGCACCTCTTTCGTGGAAAGCCTTCCGAGGGGGACGACCAGAACGCGGTAGTCCTCGAAGAAGAGGTTGTCGGTAACGCCCATCCCGGGACCACCTGCCCTGACGCGAACTTCTATCCCCCCGGCGAGCTGGGCTATTACATCTCCGAGGCCGCCCCTGTTGAGAACCTCGTGCTTGTGGGCGGTCTGAGCCGCTTTCAGCCACGTTCCACCGAAGGCGTAGCCCAACGACAGGGCCGTTCCGAGTGCGCCTCCGGCGCTGTTGCCGAAGCCGTAGCCGTTGGGGAAGTCGAAGTACTGCCATATCTCAACCTCACCCGCAAAGTCCCCGGGCACGAGTTCGTCTGCAACCGAGTAGGTTATGGCCGCGTTTTCCCTCTTCACCGGCTCCCCGTTGAAGGCAACATGGATGTGCCTCTCCAGCGTCCCGGTCTCGATGCTCGCGAAGACGCTGGCCCCCTTAGAGAGGTTGATTCCAGCGCCGAGGGAGCCGGCTTTTAGGGGGTCGTCGTGAAAGACCGGGACGAAGAAGGCCGTTATGTGAGCGGGAACGAACGCCCTGACGAGCAACCTCTCACCCCCTCTAAAAGCGCAGGGCAGAGTCAGGAGAGTCCCTTCAGGAGCTCCCCAAGCTTTTTGAAGTCCCTCCTAAGCTCCTCCTTAATCTGGGGCCTATAAAGGGCAGCCGCCGGATGGTAAGATGGCATTATGACTATCCTTCCAAAGAGGGTGTGCGCCTCAAAGGTCTTCCCGTGTATCCTGCTTATCGGCTCGACGGGAAAGCCAAACTTCTCGAGGATGTAGCGCATCGAGTGCCTTCCGAGCGGAACGATGACCTTCGGCCGGATTATGTCAATCTGCCTGTCGAGGTAGGGTGAGCAGGCCTTGATTTCCTCCTCCGTTGGGTCGCGGTTCTCAGGCGGGCGGCACTTGACGATGTTGGTGATGTAAACTTCATCCCTGCTGAGGCCTATCTCCCTCAAAAGCTCGTCGAGCACCTTTCCAGCCCTCCCTACGAAGGGAAGGCCCTTCTGGTCCTCCCAGTAGCCCGGTGCTTCACCGACGAACATCACCTTGGCGTCGTAGCTTCCAGACCCGGGAACGGCGTTCGTCCTGAGCTCCCAAAGAGGGCACTTCCGGCAGTTTTTGATTTTTTCTTCGAGCTTTCTCATGAGCTCTTCCTTTCCCATAGGCATCACGCGAGGGTCTTCTGGTTGAGGTAGGCCTTGAGGAACTCGACCCATGCCGTGTAGTAGCCCTTCTCGTAGTCGTCGCGGAACTCGTGCTCGAGTATCGTCTTCCGGAAGTGTTCAAGCAGCTCCTGAGCTTTCTCACGGTTTTGCTCGCTTATCAGCTGAAATATGAGCGAATCGGGGTCGTTGTCCTTTATGGCGCTGATAAAGCCGTTGACGGCCTTTGCGTAGCCCTTGCCCCACCCGTCCTTTCCGGCCATCTTCTGGAGATTCTCGGCGTGGGTCTTTGCCCTGCTGAAGTCCCTCTTTAGGAGCGCGCGGAGGAACATCTCCATCCTCATTTCCCTTGCAGACATTCAACCACCGTTGTAGGTTGGAGGGAACCTTTTAATACTTAGCTCATTGCCCAAATCTGTGTCATACCTATGAAGTTAAACTTTCATATTTAAGCGAAAGCTTTTATACTGCGGATTAGGATTAAGGTCGGAGTTAACACGCAGAATCTGAGGTGGATGGTATGGCCGAAAGTGTGGGTGAAATCCCCAACGGGGAGAGAGAGTTCCAAGAATCAACGCGGAGGATTCGCGATATCGTTGAGTTTCCCGAGATAACCGAGGAGGAGTTTGAGGGCCTTCTCAAAAAGGCCAGCAGAGCCTACGGCGGACCGCTTCCCCACAGAACGATGTCCATCTGCCCCGAGACGAGGCGCGTCGTGAGGGCACTCGTATGGGAGAAGGATGGTAAGGTGTGGATAACGAAGCGCTGCCCCGAGGGCATGATAACCGATCTCTACTACGAGGACGTCGATCTGTACTACCGCTTCTCCAAGTGGCGCTGGGAGGAGAAGGAACTCTACAGCACCAACGTCGAGAACAGCGGCGTCAACTGTCCGCTCGACTGCGGGATGTGCTCCAGGCACCGCTCGCACACCAGTTTGCTCAACATCGTTCTCACAAACCGCTGCAATTTGGCCTGCTGGTACTGCTTCTTCTACGCCAAGGAGGGCCAGCCAATCTACGAGCCAACCCTCGAACAGATAAGGCAGATGCTCAGGAACGCGAAGAAGGAGTATCCAATAGGAGCCAACGCCGTCCAGCTCACGGGCGGCGAACCAACGCTGAGGGACGACCTCATAGAGATCATCAGGATGGCCCATGAGGAGGGCTACGACCACGTCCAGCTCAACACCGACGGAATAAAGCTCGCCTTCGACCCTGAGCTCGTCAAGAAGATCCGCGAGGCCGGAACGAACACCCTCTATATGAGCTACGATGGAATGACGCCCCAGACCAACTGGAAGAACCACTGGGAAGTGCCGCTCATCTTTGAGAACGTGAGGAAGGCTGGAGGGCCCGGCATAGTCCTCGTGCCAACCACCATCAGAAACGTCAACGACCACGAGCTTGGAGCGATAATCAACTTCGGCCTCAACCACCTCGATATAGTTCGCGGTGTGAACTTCCAGCCGATTTCACAGGTGGGAAGGGTTCCAAGGAAGGAGCGCCAGCGCTTCAGGATAACCATTGCTGGCGCAATAAAGCGCATAGAGGAACAGACCAACGGCGTGATAGAGAAGAACGACTGGTACCCAATTCCGATAGCCGGCCACATAGCGCGCTTCTTCCAAGCCTTCACCGGAAGCAAGTACTACATGACCAGTCACTTCGCCTGCGGAGCGGCAACCTACGTCTTCCTCGACCGCGAGCACAAGCGCGTTGTTCCTATAAACAGGTTCCTTGATGTTGAAGGCTTCGTCAGCTACCTTGAGGAGAAGGCTGAGGAGATAGAGCAGTGGAAGACCCTGGGCAAGCTCAAAAAGCTCAAGCTCGGCGCGGAGATATTCATGAAGTTCCGCTCCTTCTACGACGATAAATATGCCCCGAAGGGCCTCAAGGTTCTCGACCTCATAAAGAACGCCTTTATGCACGGCAACTACGACGCCCTGGGCCAGTTCCACACCAACGCCCTCTTCCTCGGAATGATGCACTTCATGGACGAGTACAACTACGATGTGGAGAGGGTCGAGCGCTGCGTCATCCACTACGCGATGCCGGACGGCAGGATAGTCCCGTTCTGTACGTTCAACGTTATTCCCGAGCTGTACAGAGACAAAGTGCAGGCCCAGTACAGCTACACGTGGGAGGAGTGGAAGGCCCTCCATCCCGACTGGGACTACAAGAAGGACAAGTACTTCAGAACCAAGGAGTTCGTTGAGAAGATGAAGAACAGCGAGGTTTACAGGAAGACCTACATCGACATCGAAGACTACTTCGGGACAATAAAGACGAAGGCGTGAGGTGGTGAAGATGAGCGTCAAGCCCGATAAGAAACTCGTGAGGCTCGACCTCAAGTTCAAGAACGTGGACTGGGAGAAGGCCACGATAAAGCAGTACGAGCTTGAGAAGGAGCTCGCCATCTGGAGGATATTCATAAACGGCTACGCCAAGAACGGCTTCGTGATCTTTGACGATGAACTCGTGACAAGGGAAAGCATCCTGAATTCCCTCAGAGAGCTCGAGCCTGAAGTGACGGGAGAGAAAACGCTGACCGTTGGCGAACTGGTGGAGCAGAGTTACTCCGCCAACAACATACTCCCAGGGGCAAAGGCCTGAGACCTAATCACTTCTTTTGACCTTCTCATTCCCACTTTCCAATGTCTTCAAGCAGGCACTCGCTTATCCTGAGCCTGTCCTTTGAATCAAGGAAGAGGGTGATATCCCTCTTAACCAGCCTGTCCTCAACCGGGGCGTTCTCGACGAGGAAAGCCACTATTTCAGCAGTACTGTAAGGAACCTTAATCCCAAGCTCGTCGGCTTTCCTGAAGAGCCGCTCGGGGACGGTGAATATGTCCTCTCCCGCTTTAACGTCAAGGCTTATCTTCGAGTTTATCTGCTCCCAGAGGAGGAGCGTGTTTCTGGCCTTCTCTATCTTCTCAAGAGCGCGCCTCTCGAGGATGCTAACGTTGGCCCTGCTGGTCCCGAGCATCTCCGCTATCTCGCTCTGCTTCAGCCCCTTCGCTCGAAGCCGGAGGATTTTAATCTGATGCTCCGTGAGAAAGCTCTTCCCCATCTTAAACACCTGAATTTAACATGTCAAAGAAGGTTAAAAGTTTTTCTCGAATTCCCGGCCGGTTGAGCAGGACAATAAACCGGAGAGAGACAGGCGAATAACACATGGGGACGGAATCCCGGAAAAGTGTCCGGAAATGCCCGCAGAAAGGTCTAGAATTCTGGTGGTCCCGCGGCCCGGATTTGAACCGGGGACCTGCGGATCTACAGTCCGCCGCCGCTCCCAGGCTAGGCTACCGCGGGACCCGTGCCCGTTCCATAGTGCCCGGAGTAGGTTTATAAATTTTTCTCTCAACTCAAGGCGGTGGTGACATGAGGATATACGAACCCGTCAACCTTGCCATGCCCCTCGCTAAGAGGCTCGGCAAAATCATAGGGGAGCGTGGAGACGTTCCAGACGGCGAGACCGTGAGGGGGATTCTGAAGGAGCTTGGCCTAGAGGAGGCCTGCCTCGGCAGGGGCGTTACTGTTTTCAGGAACGGGGATGTCATTGCGCTCGTTCTTCCACAGGGAGAGGTGCTGATGGTGGACATAATCCCCGCGAGCAGGGAGCTGAGCGACGCCCTTGAGGTCATCGCGTACAGAGACAGGCAGCTCAACGCGTTCATAGTCGAGATACTGCCCGCCAACGACCTCGAATACGAGGGTAACATAGGGATAGAGCCAATCATAATCGACGCCGAAACTCTCGAGCTAGAGAGCAGCCCGGTACTCGGGCACTTTGAAGAGGATGAGAAAGGCCCGTTCCTAGTCATCGACCGCGAGACCTATGACCTCTGGAGGGAGAGCGGAACCACCGACACCTGCCCGGTCTGGGGCGGCGAGCTGGCCTGGAAGGGTTCCGAGGCGTACTGCCGGGACTGCGGCTATAGGGTTAAGGTGGTGAGGGAATGAGCCGCACTGCCAGGGCGCAGCTGGTTAAATACTCCCACCTGGCCCACGAGCGCGGCCTAACTGCCGCCTTCGGTGGAAATCTGAGCATCAGGCGGGGAAACATAATCTTTATCAAGGCAACGGGAGC
>WAMH01000239.1 GCA_015522395.1 Thermococcus sp.
ACCCACCACTCACTTCCCCCAAGCGCCCTCGCGTACTCCTTGCTCTTCTCCACCACCGCCATCGTTTTGATGTTCCTTGATATCCTGCCGAAGAGAAGAAGCCCGAGGACGATGGCGAAGTCCCAGACAGGAACGCTCAGGCTACCGTAGTAACTAACCCTCTGAAGGATTGGAACGAACGCAATTAGGATTGGTATCATGGGGAGCATCATTGAGACCTGTGACGCGAAGTCAACCGCCGACCCGCTTTTACTTGAGAGGGAGCCGGCCAGTCCAAGCAGGAGTCCGAGCAGAACCGCCGTTGCCGCGATGGAGAAAACAAGCTCCAGGGTCTGCCTCGTCCCCCACAGGAAGGCGCTCCAGAGGTCCCTGCCGAAGGTGTCGGTCCACATCGGACAGTATGCCTCGCCGGCGACCTTGAGGTAAGGCTCGGAGGAGGCCGATACCGTGAAGAGGTAGGTTCCCCTCACGGGCATCCATGATTCGCCTTCCCTACGCGAGAAGATGACGTTCAGAACCTTACCTGTCACCATCATGGTTATCCTCTCATCCATCGTGAAGTTCATACCCGAGTTCCGGATTATGCTCTGGGCCATCGGAGGGGGCTTCCTGAAGTCAAGCTCAACGGGCGGGCCTGAGTACACCGTGAAGGTTCTCCCGTCCGGGGTCGTCACATTGACGGTTACGGTTCCCTTGGGAGGCGTTTTGAAGAGGATGATTATATCGTCAGGGAGGAGGAATAGGGGAAGCGGTAGGCATCCTGTAAACGCCCTCACCGGCCTTGACGGCCTCGATCGTCTCTGTTACTGGAAGGCTTCTGCCGAAGAGGTTAACCCACTCGGGGGGGGCGCAAAGCGGGGGTTGTGAGTCCAGTATATGATTGAATACCAGTTCTCAACGTTTTCCCTGTTCACGACGTAGGGGGCGATGATGGCGAAGAACAGGTAAAAGGCAACTATACCCTCGCCGAGCTTGAGCTTCCATCCCATCTCACTCACCCCGCGACACCCTCGGATCTATGCGGACGTAAATTCCCTCCATCACAGTGGAGACTACGAAGTAGAGCGCCAGCATCACCAGGGAGACGAATATGAGAAGCTGGGGGTAGATGTAGATGTCTATGCCTTGGGGCGGTTTGTAGACGACCCTGAAAGATGCCAAAAGGAGGTAGCCCATGCCCTTAACGTTGAAGATTATCTCAACGACGAAGACAGCAGTTAGAACCTCCAGCAGGTTGTAGGTTGTGTAGGCAAGGAACTGCGCCAGTGCCGTTTTCAGAACCTTCCTCCTTATCTTCCCGTCGGGGAGCCTCTTGGCTCTGTCCGCGAGAACGTGGTCTGAAATCCTCTCCTGGGCGATCAGGTTCTTGACTATGAAGGCGTACTCGAAGACCATCGCCAGAAAAACCGCGAGGGCAGGCCCCAAGTAGGCTAAGAGGTACGTGCCAGCGTTTACTCCGCCATGGGCCGAAGCCTCCGCCAGGAGGAATATCGCAAACGTGTTTCTAACGTACGCCCATGCACTTCCCCATTTTCCGAGGCCGTGCTCCATTATGCCCCAGATCTGGCAGAGGTATGTCTTCATCGTCTCGACAAAGCCGGGCCTTATGTTCAGGCTCCTGTAGGTGAGGTACCAGGCGTACTCCTCGTAGGTCATGCCGCTCTGATTGGCTCTCTCCTGAAAGGTTGGAGTCGTCTGGATAAACTTCAGCATGCTGGGATAGGTATCCTGAAGCGGGTATCGGTTCGTGCTCCACTGTGCCAGGCTATAACGGTGGAGGTTATCAGAAAAGCCGTGAGGAAAAGGGCGGCGTTCCGCAGTATGATGTACAGCAGTGAGCGTCCCCCACCCATCTTTTATACCGGGGTTAAACTTCGGGGGCTAGTTTAAATACTTTACGCTTGGTAAATAAAAAGGTGGAACTCGCCGGGATTAAGAACCGGGAACGTTGAGTCCGAGTTTCCTGAAGACGAGCTCCCTCTGCTCCTCCGGAACCATCGGTCTCTCAAGTTCCCTCTCGGCCCTCTCCCTGCTCATCAGTCCGTACCTTACAAGAGCCGCTATTCTGCGCTGCTCAAAGCTGTACCCGTGCTTCTTCCAGTAAAGCTCGAGGGCGGGACCGAGAACGAGGCAGTTGGTTGTATAGCCCGGAAGCTCCGGGAACTCGAAGGGGAGCTTTTTCAGGATTTCAAAGCGCTCCTCCTCCGTCATCATCGAAAGGAGCCTTATCTGGGTTATTCCACCGGACATCAGCCTGTACGGGTGGTGGCCGAAGGGAAGCTCGTGGCCGGTTATGATGTAGCGGTAGCCGTTTCTCAGTGCGTACTTCCTCAGCTTCTCCATCGTTCGCTTTGAACAGGCCCTGCAGGGGCTTTGGGCCTTTAAGAGAGCCTCGCGGAAGATATCCGAGTAGTCGTACCTGAGGAGTTTGAACGGAATCCCCAAGTGCTCCGCTATCCTGCGGGCGTTCCCTATGGCCTCCTTTGCCATGAGTCCATGGTCTATCATAACCGCCTCAAGCTCCGGAACTTTGTAGACCTCCTTTGCAAGGTAGAGCGCAACCACGCTGTCCTTTCCGCCCGAGTACGCTACGATTGCCCTGTCAACTTTCTGCATTATCTCCTCGAGTTCTCTTCTAACCGCTTCCCCGTCTATCGGGTGCCTCAGATAGACTTGGCACTCCCTGCAGATTGGTTTCCCGTCGATTACATCGATCTTAGCGGTCCTCTCGTCGTGAACGCAGAGTGAGCACCTGAGCATGTTGGAAAGAACAAGGTGGGGACTTAAAAATGTTATTCGTCCTTTTTGGGTCCCTTTGGAACCAACCTGTCTGGAAGTCTTTTGGCGCTTTTTACTGTTTCATCGGCCTTTCTCTTGCCCTTCCGCAGTGCGAAGAAGCCCACCGTGGCTATGGCGTTTCTCATAAGAATTCCGCGGTTGTTCTTGGCCATGAACCATCCGAAGAGCAGGCCGAAGATAAGACCGGCGAGCCAGAGGTAGAGGATGAAAGCACTCGCGCTCCTCCCGCTTGGGTTGAAAGTTATTGAGAGTGTCTTGTA
>WAMH01000240.1 GCA_015522395.1 Thermococcus sp.
AGGGACGCACTATCTCCCCAATCGCTTCATCCTCGCTCAGACCACCGGTTTTTACCCTCGCGAAAGAGAGGCCGGCGCGCTTTAAGGCCTACTCCACGTCCGGACCGTAACGGATGTTCATAACGCTCCGGAGTTCAGGGTTCAGTTTTGACAGCCTCAGGAGGATCCCCGCGGTGAAGCTGCTCGCCCCGAACTCTGGCGGGAGTGCAAAAATCCTCCCCTTGGCGGAGGTTATCCTTCCCGGAACAGCTACTACATCCTCCTTTCCAGAGGGGGACAGTAGAGAATAGGCGAGGTTGCTCCTGACTTCGGGAATGAGGTCGGGAAACCCCTTCAGGCTGGAGAGGCGTGAGATTGCCCTGTTCATCTCGTCCAGTATCTCACCGCGTCCCCCCCTGCCGGAGAAGAGCGACCTGCAGGTCTCCTCGCTCACCCCGGAGTACTCCGAATAGAACCTGCAGAGAAAGCCGCTCTCAAAGAGGTTGAAGAGCCGTCTAGTCGCCAGAACGACCGCGTCCTCATTCCTGCCGCCGAAGAGGATGAGCCTGACCACCTCGTTCGCTATCGAGTCAAGCCTCCCTGCTACCTCTCGCGGTGGTTTCCTATAACGACCAGCGAGGTACTTGCTGACCATCGCCTGGGTTATGCCGAGGTAGTCGGCTATCCTAGCCTGGGTGAAGCCCCCGCGATAGAGGCCCTCGGCAACCTTGGCCCGGAGGTAGGGCATCAGCTCCTCGGCGATGTAAACGCCCGGCGTCCTCATGCTCCCACCCTAAAACCAAGTTATAGAAAGTTTCAACAGGGGTTTATTAGGATTGTCCCCTGTGACCAAAAGGAGTGGAGATCAGTCGAGGAGATTTGGAACGCGCCTCAGAACGGGTATCGTCGCGAGCAGACCAATGAAAACGTCTATGACACTCTGAATCGCGTTTGGAAGACCTATCGCGACCCAGAAGGGAACGCCTGTCCACTGCTCAACCGCCTGAACCACCTTCTCCCTTGGAAGGCCGAGCCATATCTCCAGCGCAACGTAGTAGTTGAGGGCTACCATGAGCGGAATCCTGATGGCGATCCCTATGAAGTAAGCCAGAACCGCGAACTTGACGATGGCCCTCCTGTCGGCGTTCTCAAAGTTAAACCCAGTGAGCCGCTTTGCTATCTCCAGTCCAAGGAGAACTGCGAAGGTTGCCGTGGCTTTCATCATCGCCCCGAGCCAGCTGGCGGAGGAAATTATGCTCAGGCCGAAGAATAGCAGGATCACCGCGGTCAGGCCGCCCTCGAAGCCCGTGAGGAGGTAGGCCATTACTATGGGAACTGCGACGAGGTCGATCTTCATACCCCACACTGTGGGCAGATCCAGTGGAAGGACCTCAAACATGAGGGAAAGGCCCAGCATGATTCCAACTATCGCTATCTCCCGTGCGCTCATCCTTCCCATCGACACCACCGGCGGGGATTTGTTCCAATATTTAAAAAATTTTGTTCGTTTTATGGAACAACTTTCGGCGCGAATCTTAAAAGCCCGCCCGTTAAGTGAGGTTGCAATGTTCACCGTTGAGGAGATTTCCGAGCTGGTGAGATGGATAAGGCAGGAGAACGGCTTTCCAGACAGCCCGTTCAGGATAGACGAGGTCCGCTACGACCCAGAGGGGGACAAGCTTTACATCATAGCCCACGACAGAACCGATAAGAGCGTCATCATAGGCAACAGCTTCGTCATAGGCAAGCTCCGCGAGAGGCTGAAAGTCAGGCAGCTGACGGTTTACTCCAACCTCGACCTCGAAATAAAAAGGAGAAAGCTGGAGGAAGCCGAGAGACTTGTCAAAGGCACAGAGCTGGAGTTTCTACTCCCAATAATCGAGGCCGAGAAGCGCTTTCCACCGCGGAAGTGGCCGGAGGTGGAGGGGGACGTTAAAACCCTCGTCTTCCTCAGCTTCAACGCCAAAGCCCTTCTCGGCTTCGCCAGGAGGTTAAACCTGCCCTACGAAGCGGTTGGAATACGCTACTCTTTTCCGAGGCTGGATTACGAACCGCTGGAGGGGGGACCCAAGGAGGTTCTCTTCCCGGACGAGAGGAAGCTCGTAAAGCTCGCCGGGGGGAGGGGAGCAAAGCTCATCCTCGCGGATTTCCCCTTCGGGTTGAAGTGGGGGGATGGAATGGCGCTTATGAACCCGTTCCGCCTCCTGCACATCAGCTTCTTCGAGATTAAATACCTCTTCGGCTTTGAAAAACCGGTAGTCTACGACAGAAAAGCCTTGGTGGAGTTCGTGGCTAACCTGACCTACGAGGGCCTGATGGAGTCAACCGATGGGGCCAACATAATCTGGAGGATGTGGAGAAGATGATAATCGGAGTGGTTGGAAAGATCGCCGCCGGAAAGACGACGGTTGCAAAGTTCTTCGAGGAGAAGGGGTTCTGCAGGGTTTCATGCAGCGACCCGCTGATAGACCTGCTGACCCACAATGTCTCGGACTACTCCTGGGTTCCGGAGCTTCCGGAGAAGGCAGAGCCAACGCGCGATAAACTCATCGAGTTCGGGAAGTACCTGAAGGACAAGTACGGTGGGGACGTGCTCATACGGCTCGCCGTTGATAAGAAGAGGAACTGCAAGGACATCGTCATCGACGGCGTGCGCTCGCGGGAGGAGATAGAAGCGGTCAAAAGGCTCGGCGGGAAGGTTATCTACGTGGAGGCGAGGCCGGAGATAAGGTTCGAACGCCTCATGAGGCGGAAGGCCAGCAAGGACAGAACGATTAAGAGCTTCGAGGACTTCAGAGCGATGGACGACGCAGAGGAGAGGCTTTATCACACGAGCGAGCTTAAGGTGCTGGCGGATTACGTGATAGTCAACGAGGGAACTCTGGAGGAACTGAGGAGGAAGGTGGAAGGGATAATAGGGGACATCGCGGGGAAGGTTTAAAGGAAGTTGAGGGAACTTAAAACGGTGGTGGCATGGGAGAAATAGTCATACGAATCCCTGAGGATGTTGAGAGATACCTCACCCCAGGACTTAGGAGGAAGATAGAAATTGAGGCACTAAGGGAGATAGAGGCAAGACTCCTGAAAGCGAAGAAGTTCATAGAACTCGCCGAGGGGAGTGAACTGGATGAGAAAAAGGCAGAGAAACTGGCAGAGGAGCTGAAAAAAGCCCTGGCCGAGAGATACGGGGTGATCTAAACGGAGGTCGTTCTCGATTTCAACGTCCTTTTCTCGGCGCTCCACAGCAGGGGCGTTGCCCACCAGGTTTTTGTATGGAATTACGTGTTCAGAAACATCAGATTCCTTGTTCCAGAATCCTTCTGGGAGGAACTTGAGGGGCATTTTAATAGGGTACTGGAGCTGAGCAAAGCTGAAAAGAGAGGAGCTTGAGGAGATGCTTGAAATCGTGAGGGAACAGACGGTTACGGTTCCCCAGGAGGTCTTCAAGGACAAAATCCAAGAGGCCAAGCGGGTTTCACCAGACCCACTCGACGTGCCATACGTGGCCCTCGCACTGGCTCTAAACGTTCCCCTCGCCACGGGAGACAAAAAGCTCATTAAGGAGCTTCCCCCGGAGGGAATAAGAGTGATAACGGTCAGAGAGTTGTACAATATCGTGGTGGGTGATTGACATGAACCTCCTCATCATCGCCCCCTGCCTCCTCAGCCCCTTCTACGTCTACCGCGGGCCGAAGGAGAAGGAGTACGAGACTGTCAAACGGCTGAGAGAGCTTATCGGAAAGCTTGAAGACGAGTGGCAGGTCCTTGCATATCCCTGTCCCGAATATGCTCTAATCGGCTGGCCGAGGGCGCCGGCGAGCAGGGAGGTCTACGAGCGGTTAGGCA
>WAMH01000241.1 GCA_015522395.1 Thermococcus sp.
AAGACGTTGAGGGAGTTCAAAAACGCCCGGAACTCCTCTGAATAGAGAGCGAGCAGTATCGCGCCCCCCGTCAACCCAAACGCAACGAGAAAGCCCAAAAGGCTGTGGTAGAGCGTCAGGAGGAGCGATTTGAGAACTAAGTCGTAGCCGGCCTTCGAGTAGAAGGATAGGGTTTCTCCTATCCCAGGAATCAGCGTGGGGTACAGCCTCGCCAGAGCAACCCACGAGCCCACTGCAAAAAGAAAGAGGTAAAGCCAGCCACGCTTCATTTTCAGCCCCTGTAGAAGATGTCAAGGTTTTCGGGATTCTCCTTCAGATAACCCCCGAGGTAGGCCAAGTGCCACTCGCTTTTGATGCCCGTTATCATCCCGTCGGTGAGGCCACTGACCACCTCAGTCCTGCCGTAGAGCGTCTTTACTGTCCTCTCGTCGAGGTGGTAGAGATTCTTGAGAACTTTCTCAGTATCCGCCTCGTTGTTCTTCCAGTAGGCCGCGCTCTCCTCCTGTGCCCTGATGAAGGCGTCAACGAGGTCCTTGTGCTCCTTGAGGAAGTCTCCGCGAACGACCCAGACGAGCATGACCGGTGGGCCTTGGACAAGACCTCTAGCCTTCGCCTCGTCCCACAACCCGGAATAGGTCGCTATCACCGTGTAGTTCTTGACAATGAGCTGGCTCACCATCGGCTCCCATATGACGACGGCGTCAACGTCCTTGAGTGAGTCTTCAATCGAGCCGGGGGGGACGTTCACGACGGTGTAGTCGTCCGGCGTTATGTTGTAGAGCGCCTTCATGTAGGCCTGGAAGAGCTTGAAGGTGCCCGAGGCAACGACGGCTCCAATCTTTTTACCTCTAAGGTCTTCGGGCTTCATCTTCTCCTTCCCGATTATCGCCTGGTTCTGGAGCATATCAACGGCGACGATCCTGATATCAACGCCGCTCTGAGCTAATTTCGCCGCCATCTCGGCAGGAATAACGGCGAAGTCGGTCTCGCCATTCTCGAGGGCCGCTATGATGTCCGGGGTTTTAGCCAGGCGCAGAACTTTAACGTGGAAGCCGTTCTTCTCGTCGAAGCCCTTGGCCTGCATTATGTCGAGGGTGCTGATGCCACCGAGCAGTGTAGCGGCCCTCACCGTTGGAGTTGCCGTCTCGGTGGGCTTGCTCGGACTGCTGCTTATGCATCCCGCCGTCAGGACTACCAGGCCAACAATGAGCAACGCCAACAACTTCCTCATTCAACCACCTCCGAGCTTTATCAGGACGTCGGCTATTGCGGAGAGCGTGAGGATCAACCCTATCGGAATGTTGAGGTTGAAGGCCTTCGGAACGTTTTCAAGGCTTCTTCTGGCAAGATAATTCTCGTAGAGGATTAGAGCGCTCGCAACGAGCCATCCGGCAACGTAAACCCATCCGAGGCCGTAAAGGGGAACCGCAAGGCCAAAGAGGACTATCGCAATCAGATGGAATGCTAAAGCAATGTCAAGGGCCTTTTTAATCCCGAAGCGCGCGGGAATGCTCCCCACGTTGTGCTTTACATCAAACTCGTAGTCCATGAGCGCGTATATCGTATCAAATCCGGCAACCCAGAAGAGTACACCGAAGAAAAACGCCCACGGAACCCTCAGAAGGGCCTCAAGCAGAGAAGCGTTTCCAGCCACGGCTATTGTTCCACCAGCTACTGCCATTGCCAGGGTTAAGCCGAGGTGCAGATGGGGAAAGCTGTGCTTTCTCTTGCTCTGCGGATAGGCGAGGGCCAGAAGCCACGGAATCGGGCTGAGTAAAGCCGTCCAGATGCTGAGCAGAACCGCCGAGACGAAGTAAATGACCGAACCAACAACGACGAGCCACCAAGCGTCACTGATTTTTACAGCACCCTTAATTAATGGTCTGTTCCACGTCCTCGGGTTGAGGCTGTCTATGTCTATGTCCGCTATGTTGTTGTAGGCCAAAGCCGCTGTCCTCAAACCGAGGAGGGCGAGGCTCATGAGGATTATCTCGGCCCAGGTAACGTGGAAACCGCTTAGGAATGCCCCCGCGTATGCATACGGCAGGCTGAAGAGAGTGTGCTCTATCCTGACGAGCCTCATCAGTGCGTG
>WAMH01000242.1 GCA_015522395.1 Thermococcus sp.
CTTCTATGGTTTCCCCCTGCGTAGTTACTCCCGTGAAGACCTCTCGTATAACATAGACCCCATCCTCCTCCCATATAACCGCGTGGAGGTTCATGCTCTCACCCTCCTAAAATTCTGGGCACTCCTTTATAAACTCACCTAATACCTGAGGAACGCATGAGAAAGCTAGTTCAAATGGATGAACCCTCGACAGGCGCAAATTAAGTGAGGAAACCCCAAGACACTACCAGAAGAAGGTATGAGGCCAGAAGGCCTCACTCAAGGCTGATTCCAGCGCTCTCAAGGGCGGCCTTGACGGCCTCGTCGTCGGCGCCGCGCTCGATGTTCACTCTCTCGGGGAGCGGCTCGAGGTGCTTGACGTTCATCCTCCTGCGCTTGACCTTGTTCAGTCCAGCGCCGGTAACGAGGACGAAGTTCCTGTCGATGACGTCAACGACGACGACCTTCTGGCCGGCCCTCCTTCCGGCGATAACGACGGCAATCCTTCCAACTTCCATAGCTGGCATTCATACCACCTCCGATTTTTTGTTGCCCGGGTTTGAACCCGACCCCGCGTCACCGTCGGGGTACAGGTGGTCGATGGCCGCCTTCACAATCGCGAAGACGCCATCCGGATTCCAGTGGGCTGTGTTGATGATTAAATCGTAAATCGACTTATCGTCGATGTCAATCCCGTAGAGGTTTAAATACCTTTTCCTGTTCTGTTTTTCCCTTTCGGCGATCTGCATGAAGGCCTCCTCAACGGAGATGCCCTCCCTCCGGGCGACCCTCTTTGCACGCTCCATTATAGGGGCATCCAGCCATATCTTGAGGTCGGCGTTCTCGACCATCCAGCCGGCGAGACGGCCCTCGATGACAACGTTGCATTCCTTGGCTGCCTCGACCTGGCGCTTGTCAACCTCGCGGTCAATCTCGGGGTGGAGCTCCACGTACTTCTGGAACTCCTCGAGGGTCATGCCAAGCTCCTTCGCCATCTGGCGGAAGATCAAACCGGCGTATATGTGCTTGAAGCCATAGTGCCTGGCCAGGTTCCTACAGAGCGTTGTGGTGCCCGAACCAGCTAAACCGCTGACGGTTATGACGAGGCAGCCCTTCGGCATGGAAACCCCTCAGAGGGCTACTCCGGCCCTAACCTGGGCCTTCATGACCTTCCTCATGCAGCTGGGGCAGAGGTTTGGATAGGGCCTCTCCGGCCGCTTAGCGGTCTTCGGGAGCTTTCTGAGCTGGCTTGGCCTTCCGCGTGGAACACCGTTTAGCGGCCTTCCGCACATGGCGCAGTGGGCCACCTTCGGCTTCTTCCTCTCGAAGTGCAGGACGGTCCTTCCGCCAGGAGTGCGGACGTACTTTCTCTTCCATGACCTTGACCTGTACATCGGCTTCATGCTCTCACCTCGGCTTTCCTTTTAGGGGAGCGTTTTTAAATTTATCCCATGTCCAGAAGTTTCCTGAGGATATATCCGACTGCCATCGAGGTCAGCATGTACCATCCAAGGTAGCCAAGCTCGTTTGCCGGAAGGGCGGAGTGATACATCCTGTGGAACCAGTCGAAGAGGAAGAAGTTGAAGGGTGCCTTAACTATACCAACCTCGATGTACCACCTCTTGAGCCATCCCCAGAAAATCCAGAAAACGGGGAGAGTGAGGAGGGTGACTTTTAGGGTCGTGTCCTTCATCACCTCGCTCTGGAGTTTCATCAGCTCCATCTGTTCCTTCTGGAGCTTCTTAAGCTGCTTCTCGTCCTTGGCCTTTTGAGCCTCGCGGTACTTCTTCTGGAACTCCTTGCTCTTCTTCTGGAGCATCTTAACCTTCTCCTGGTCAACGAGAACGTAGTTGAGAAGGGTAAAGAAGGCACCGAGGATTATACCCGCTATGGTTATGACCACCACGGGGCTGTGGGACTGTATAAGCGGTCCAAATATACCGTCTAGGAACTCGTATATACCGCTAAGCATACTCCTTCACCGCCAGATCAAGCACTTCAACAAGCTCATTAACGGCCTCTTCAAGGCCCTTGTCCTCGTGGTTCTCAATTATCTTAACGAGTGCGCGTGAGTGCATCGCGTAGCTCACGGCAGCGGCCCTGTTCAGGTCTTGATGCCTCTCTATCTGTTCCTCCGTCTCGACATCGCGGTCGCGCTTTAGATCACGGAGGCGCCTTCCGAGGATCTCACTGGGGGTGGCCTCGATTATAACTATGAAGTTCGGGTTTATAACCTCGATGACCTCCTTGGGGAATCCAAGGAGGTAACCGACGGGGGTTCTTATGGTGGCGTGTGTGTCTATCAGAACGGGCTCGCTCTGAGATATCTCCACTATCCTTCTAGCGGCCTTCATCTGAAGCTCCTTCTGAACGTCGGGGTCGAGCTTCCTCATCTCGTCCCTGTGGCTCACCAGGCCAGCCTTCACGGCTTCCTCGAACATAAGGTCACCGAAGTTAACCAATCTGAACCTAGCCCGGGTTTTTCTCAGGGCGAGTCTGGTGATGGTGCTCTTACCCACCCCTGGGATACCAGTTATCATGACGACAAACGGCATCACGCTTCACCCGGAAGGCTTCTGGAAGAAGTAACCGAGCGGGGTTTAAAAGGTTTTGTGAAAGAAAAGAAAGGCATCACTTGCTGAAGAACTTCCTCAGCGCCGGGAACATCTCCGTTGCCTGCTCCCTTGCTATCTCCTCGTAGAACCTGTAGAGTATACCGACCGTAAGGAGGATTCCCGTTCCAGTACCAAGCGCCCCTAGGAAGTCCGCGAGCACTGCAACTATCGCCAGTGTGAACGAACCCCAGAACGTAACGTAGGGTATGTACCTGTTGAGCACCCTCTCCAGTATCCTCGGGTCCCTCCTGAAACCTGGTATCTGGAGTCCAGCCTGCTGGAGCTGCCTGGCTATGCTCTTGGCATCGAGTCCTGTGAGCTCAACCCACAGGAAACCGAAGACGATGGACCAGAATATCGTCATCAGCGCGTAGACCGTTGCCCTCCATGGATCCGCTATGACGTGGTAGATATCCATTGGTGGATAAAGATAGGTAACAAGTCCCGTCAGAGGATAGCCGTTCTTGTCGAAGGTTCCAAGGAAGGTGTAGCCGTAGTTGTTGAGCAACCTGGCCCAGAGCTGGACGTTTGCGTAGAGGGCCAAGGTGAGGATTATCGGTATGTTGCTGACGTACATGAACCTTATTGGATACCTGCCGCGAACGGTAACACGGCCGTAGCTGAGCGGTATCTCGACGCGCATGCTCTCGAGGTAGACCACGATGAGGAAGACTATTATGGTCGCGGTCAAGTCCACCATATCCGGCAGCGGGCCCCTGTAGATAGCCCCCGTGAGGTCGCCGTGGACGAGGTGCTGTATGAAAGCCGGTATCGCGCCGACTATGGCCGGTCCGCCGGTCAGAGGGTCTATGTACTGGTTGGTGGTGAACGGGTTGAGGGACTTAACTACAACCGTCTGGGAAACCCCCGCCGCGATGAAGAGGCTGATACCGCTTCCAATACCCCATTTGCTCACCATTTCATCGAGGAGGATGAGCATGGTAGAGGCAAACCCAAGCTGGAGCATGATGAGGGTGGCCAGACCGAGACCTATGAACACGACACCTTCGGGGGTGGTGACCGTTTGAAAGGCACCGATGCTGGTGTTGACCTTTCCAAACGCCCCGGCAAAGACGTATATCGCCGCCTCGAAGAAGCTCATGAACACCGCAAAGAGCTTCTGGGTGGCCTGATAGAACCTCCTGTCCTCGGGATTGGAGAGGTCAAGCTTCACTATCTCAGAACCGACAAGAAGCTGCATTATAATGCTCGCGGTAACGATAGGACCAATACCAAGGGTGAGAAGTGAACCGTTCCTACCGGCCAAAACGAACCTCAGAGTGGCGAAGTAATCTTGTATGTTCTTAGGGATTCCGTAGAGCGGAATCTCGGCGAGTATGAAGTAGAGCAACAGGACAATACCCGTCCACATGAATTTTTCCTTGAGAGGAACGTGCCTCCTTGGCCGCTCAACCTCGGGAAAATACCTTTCCAGGGCGTAGATTATGTCCCTAGTCTTGCCCATGATTAACACCCACCGGAGGTTAAATTAAAGGGATCAGGCGAGGATGACCTCGCCGCCAACTGCCTTGATCTTCTCCTCGGCCCTGGGGGTTACGTAGTAGGCCTTGATGGCAATGGGCCTTGTGAGTTTCCCTGAGCCAAGAACCTTATCGACACCGAGCTGGGTTGTGTCGACGATTATCCTCCCATCCTCCTCGTAGGCTATTCCCGCGTCGAGGAAGAGCTGGAGGTTCTCGTCGATGTCGCTGAGGTTTATGGCCTGGGGGGTGTACTGAACGGCTTTAGGCCTGTGGAAGCCGTGCTTACCGAGGTGATTTGGGGCGTATTTGATAACCCAAGTCCACTTGGTGTTCTTCCTCTTTCCGGTTCCGGCCATTCCCTTACCGCCCTTGCTTCCACCGCCGCGGTGCTTCTTCTTGCATCCCCATCCGTGAGTGTGACTCCCGCGGAGCTTCCTAACCTTCTTCTTTCTCCTTATCATCTCTCGCCACCTCAGAGCATTCTCTCAATGAGCTCGTTAATCTTCTCGCCACGGTAGCCGAGCGCTCCACCCTCCTTAAAGCTGCGCTTCTTGGTCCCCTTGAGGCCTCCCCTCGGCGGGTGAAGCCTGAAGACGGGCTTGATGTTCGGTAAATCTGTGAGCTTCATCTCGCCGTTGACGACCTTCTCCGCGAACTCGTCGATGGTCATTCCGAGCTTCTCCCTGACGTACTCCTCTGTGACAGGCTTGTTGCCTATGAGCCTACCACGCTTTCTGATGAGGGCCGCGAGGGTCTCCTTGTCGATCTCGCCCCAGGTTATGTAGTCCTTGACCTTCTGGACCATGCCCTTGTAGCTCGGGGTGTCGTCGACGAGGACGAGGTGGTTTATCCTATGGAGGCGGAGCATAGCTAAGGTGTCCCTCACTTCACCCTTCGCCCTTATCCCGCTCCTAAGCCTGATGAGCGCAAGCTTTGCCATCTCCTCTCACCTCACTCAACCTGGAAGTTCGCTGACATCTCCCTGCCAACGATTATGCCGTAGCGCTCGATGTCCTCGGGTTTGACTGCGACGCGGTTGGTGTTGTAGAGTGCGTTGAGCACAGCTTTGGCGAAGTTGACGGTCGTTCTGGTCTCACCGAGGGTCTGGGACCAGACGTCCTGGACGCCCGCTAAGCTCAGTATCTTCTTGCCGACGTCACCGATGACCAGTCCAAGGCCGCGCGGTCCCGGCATGAGCTTGACGCGAACACTGCCCTCCTTACCCTCAACGGCGAAGGGAATCGAGTGAGGTCTTCTACAGCGGCACTCCCAGCTTCCACAGCCGCGCTTGATCTCGATGATGTTCATCTTGGCGTAGTTTATGGCCTTCCTGATGGCTATTCCGACCTCCTTGCCGTGGCCGATTCCGAGGCCGACGTAGCCGTCCCTGTTGCCAACTGCCGCGAGAACCCTGAAGCGGATCCTCCTTCCGCTGTCGGTCATTCTGACGGTGAGGGCTATGTCAAGAACTTCCTGGTTCTCCCTGAGGTTGACCTCCGGAAGGAGGACGTCGACGATCTCAGGCTCCTTTATCTGGTAGCCCTTCCTGAATATCTCGTGAATGTCAGTTATCTGGCCCTCCTTGACGAGCTTGCCGAGCTTGGTCCTCGGCTCCCACTCCTCAAGAACGCGCTGGGCCATCTCTCTCGGGTCGCTCATTCTCTCGCCCCCTCAAACTTCTCGATTATCTTGGCCTTAACCTCTTCAAAGTGCTCGGGGAGCTTCTCAGGCTCGAGGCCCCTCACGAGATAACCGCCGAACTGCTTCCTGTAGGCTGCCTCATCCTCCTTGAGGGCCTTGGCGTAGTTGGCAACGTGCTCGCCGTTTATCCTGTAGTCCTCAGGGTAGATCTCCTCGCTGTGCGGGACGTTCAGTCCGGCATCAACGGCGCCCTTGAGGACCGCGAAGATTGAGCTTCCTCTCGTTGGCGGGTGGAGGCCTATGTCGAGGATGGCCTCCTCTATTCCAGCCTTCTTGGCCTTGTAGCCGATGAGGAGACCGAGCAGGTAAGCGCTCGGCGTGTTTCCGCCGTGGCCCTTCCAGCCGAAGTCCCTCATAAGCTCCCTGGTGTGAGCGGAAACGATCGTCTTATCTCCTTTGGGGTCGTAGACGACTATCTGGGCTATGTGGTGGTTGAGGGTCTTCCTCACGACAAGCCTGGGCTTGCCAGACTTGAGGAGGGCGAGCCTCTTGTGATAGTTAGTCTTACCCTCTCTTCTCCTCCTGAACGGAACCCTATACCTCGGTCCGTGTGCCATCTCTCTCACCTCACTCCTTCAAGATGTCGTGCTCCTGCATGAACATGTAGAGCTGCCTCTTGTTCTTGAACTGGCCGCCCTTAGCACGTATGTAGAGCCTCCTGTAGGTGTGCTCGTCGAGCTTGCCCTCGGCCTTGAGCTTCCTAAGTTCCTTCCTCAAAGCCCTTATGGTCATCATCCAGCGCTCTTTCTTGCCCATCCTGGCGGTTTTCTTACCCTTCCTGCTTCCTGGGCCCCTGTGGCGACCCTTCTTCCTGGCCTCCTGAAAGGCCCTTGCCCTGGCCCTGCTCTGACCCTTAACGGGCTTCTTCTTTATAACGCCATCGTGAATGAGCCTCTTGACGTCCTCGCGGGTTATAGCAGAGGCAACCTTATCAATCTTCTCCGGGTCTATCCAGACCCTGTTCTCACCACATTTCAAAAGGTCAGCGGCAATCCTTCTCTGCATCTTGAGCATGAGCCTCACCTCACGGGTTGAGTACCTTAACGCCGAGCTCCTTTGCCCTGGCGAGTATGGCTTCTCTCTTCCTGGCGCCGACGGTTCTCGCTATCCTCGCCGCCTGCCTGCTCGGGTCGATGGCCTCTATCTCCCTGACGTTGTGGACGAGAACCTCCTCATAGCCGCTCGGGTGAAGACCGCGAACGGCCCTGGGTGAACTCCAGCCAATGCTCGGTGACCTTGCCTTGCCCTTCTTCTTGAGCCTCATCTTGCTGTCGATTCCCTTTGGTCTTCTCCACTTCGGGTTGTTCTTGAACTTCGGATAGCGCCACCACTCCTGGCGAAGGAAGCGGGGCTTCTTCCTCTTGATCCTGGCCCTTATCTTAAGGAGTCTCGCCTTCTCGTTCATTTCTCACACCTCAGAACTTTATCGGCTTGCCAGCCTTCTCAACGATGTAAACTCC
>WAMH01000243.1 GCA_015522395.1 Thermococcus sp.
ACAGTCCCGTTGAGTTTGATCAAGGTTGGTGATTCTTTTTTAAGAGAACAATTGGCGTGATTTCCCGTTGGAGTTGCTTTTTTGGGAGAGTGGATTCTTTATCATGAGCGTTTTTCAAATGGGTTCGAGTTGTAGCGCTCCGAAGGAGCGCGGTAAGAGCGAACCCCCCTAGAAGAGGCCCTCCAGCGAATCCACTCCTTAATGTCGCGAATTCCGCCTGAAGTCCTTGAGAAGGGAAGCATCAATGAAGAATCACGAACTTTGATGAAACTTTGCGCAGGCAAAGTTTCTTGTGGAGCCCCGGGCGGGGTTTGAACCCGCGGCCTGCCGCTTACCAAGCGGCCGCTCCGCCAGGCTGAGCCACCGGGGCGTCGATGATACGATGCCTGAGGGACTTTATAAATTTTTCCCTCCACCACAACCTTATTTAGCCGGTGCAACGACAACCCCAAGGGTGAAAGCATGAAGGTTGGAGTTGCTTTTGGAATTAGCGAGCTTGCAAACCCCAGGAACTTCGAGAAGAAAGCCTCGGAGTTCATCACCGCCCTCGCCAGGGAATTCGACGTTGTTGGGGGCTTTTTCGTCTCCACGAAGGCCGACTTCAGGGAGGCCAAAGCCGGGGTCAACTTCAACGAGGTCGATGCCATAGTTCTCTACCCCCTCACAGGTGGCACTGAGGGTGCCTTAAAGGAGTTCGCGGTTTACAGGAGGCCCATCGTCATCCACGGCGACCCCTTCAACAACTCCCTCGCGGCCGGGATAGAACTCAGGGAGTACTTCCGCGAGAGACTGGTTCCTTCAACCCTCGTTAAGAACTTCAACGAGCTTAAGGCTGCACTCCTTGGCTATGAAGACATGAAGGAAACCCTGGACAGGTTCCTTCGGATGCGCGTCGGCCTGATAGGACGCGTTTCGCCCTGGCTCATAAACGAAAAGTTCGAGCTTCCCTACACGAGGATCAGCCTCAAAAGGTTCTACGAGTACTACGACGCGGTTACAGACGAGGAGGGCTGGAGCGCCATCGAGGAAGTCATCTCCAGGGCCGCAGATATTCGAGAGCCCGATAAAAAAGCCCTGATAAAAGCCGGCAGGATATACGTGGCCATCAACCGAATCCTAGAGGATTACAGCCTCGATGGTTTCACCATCGGTTGCTTCGATCTGATAGGAAAGATAGGTTCCACCCCCTGCCTTGCCCTTGCAATGTTCAACGCCCTTGGAATTCCAGCCGCCTGTGAGGGTGAGCTTAACTCCCTCCTCGGCATGATGATAGTACGGCGCTTCTTTGACAAGCCTGCGTTCATGGGCAACGTAGCCGACTACGGCGAGAACCACATCCTGCTCGCCCACTGCACCGCGCCGCTGATCGGGCGCTACGTTCTGAGAAGCCACTTCGAGAGCGGAACCGGTGTCGGTGTTGACGTCCAGCTTCCTAAGGGGAGGGCGAGCCTGCTCAAGATACGCGGGAGGAAGGCCGTCGTTGCCGGCGTGGAAGTGGTTGGCCAGGAACACAGCAACGTGCGCTGCAGAACGCAGGTAAATATCAGGATCGAGGACGCCATGGACTTCATCGACGGGACCCTAGGCAACCACCACCTTCTCGTCTACATCGAGGGTGAGGAGCTTGCTGACCTGCTCAGCGAGCTTGGTTTCGAGGTCATGCTCTACTGATTTTTTAATTGCAAGTTTGAGAACAGCCAGGGAAATCAAAAACCTAAAGGTAAAAAAGAAATCATGCGACCTCTTTTGTCCCGGCGAACTTCGTCCCGTAGAGCTTCAGGCCAAGCCAGGTGACGAAGCCAGCTCCAACGAGTATCGGGTTCAGTGTAACCCCCACAAGGCCCAGGATCCCAACGAGGCCACGGACCCACTTCTTGAGATGCGTCCCGTAGAAGCCCGTCAGCGATATAGCCAGCAGGTACATGACGAAGAGCGTGGCTATAACGTAGTAGGTCACCCTCAGTGCAGTTACTGCAGTCCAGTGGGACACCGTAATTAGGAACATCTCGGGGTGGGTGAAGTAGATGTAGGGCCCGACGTAGCCCGCCAATGCGTACTTGACCGCGTTCATAGCCGTTTTCCAGAAATCACTACCAGCTATGGCCGAACCCGCGTAGCTCGCGAGGGCAACCGGCGGTGTGACGTCCGCGAGGATTCCGAAGTAGAACACGAAGAAGTGCGCCGCTAGGAGGGCTATCAGCGTTGTGTATCCCGGAACCGGCTGGTCGTAGGGAGGTATGTTCCTGACGAGCATGTAAATGGCCGGGGCCGAGACGAGCGAGGTGATGATGTAGTTCGCCGTCGTTGGAACACCCATTCCAAGGATGAGGCTGAAGACCATCGTGAGTATGAGGAGCAGCCAGAGGTTGCCGCCGGTGAGGCTTATGAGGCGGTAGCCGATGTTGGTAAGCTCGCCGGTCATCGTGAGGACGCCCTGTATCAGTCCAGCGGCGGCCGCCGCGAGCATTACGCTGACGCTCGTTTTACCTGCATCGATCATGGCCTCGTAGGTTGCCCTGTACATCATCTTGCCGCTGTCCATCTTGGAGTAGTAGCCGACGAGGATCGAGAACAGGATTCCGAAGACGCCGGTCATGAGGACTATCTGCTCCTTCGTCATCATCAGGTACTTCGTGAGGGCCACGAAGAGCAGGAACGATGTGGTTATCCAGTACTTCTCGTTGAACTCCACGCCCTTCTTGACGAATCCAAGTCCAGTGAGCACGAGGAAGGTTGCGAAGAGCGTCAGCGCGGATATCATGTCCCAGCTCTTGCCAGTGAACATGAGGAACGTCGCGAGCAGTGCTATCGCCACGTAGAGCTTCTCGTTTCCAGCTATCTCATCCCTTGAAATCCACGCCACCCAGATGGCGACACCGAGGGACGAAACCGCGGAGATGTGCGGCGGAATTCCCCAGACAAGGGCGACGGTGATGACGATTATCGGCAGGAGGATGTAGAGCTTTCTGATGAAGTAGCTCATCGTCTTGAACGCCTCGGCAGCCATGCCCTTGAGTCCGAGCCTCTTGGTCTCTAGGTCTATGAAGAGGTAAACTCCGCCGTAGTAAACTAAAGCCGGAACAACCGCCGCGATGATGAGTCTGTTGTAGGGTATGTTGAGGAACTCCGCCATTATGAAGGCGGCGGCACCCATGATGGGCGGCATCAGCTGGCCTCCGGTTGAGGAGACCGGCTCCACAGCACCCGCTATCTCAGGTGGATAACCCGCCTTCTTCATCAGGGGGATTGTGAAGGTTCCAGTCGTTAGGACGTTGGCGACGCTCGAACCGCTGACCATTCCCATGAGGGCGCTTGAAACGACGGCCGACTTTGCCGGGCCGCCGGGCCTCTTCCCGAAGAGGGCTATCATGAACTCCGTTATGTAGTCGCTGACGCCTATCTTCAGCAGGAACGCCCCGAAGAAGACGAACGCGAAAACGTAAATCGTCATAACGAAGAACGGGATTCCGAAGATGCCCTCATCGAAGTAGAGCTGCTGGACGAAGCGGTTCCAGTTGAAGCCGATGGCGTAGATGCCGTATGCCAAAAAGAGAACCACTATCGCCGGCAGAACCCAGCCCAGGACCCTTCTCGTCGCTTCGAGGACGATGATTATCGCTATCAGGCCCATTATAACGTCCGTCTGGTTGATCACAGAGGTCATTATGTAGCGCTGGTAAACGGCGAAGAGGTAGAGCGTTGAGATTACGCCCAATCCTCCGAGCAGATAATCGGAAATCGAAACCTTGGAGAAGTACTTTTCTTTCTTGAACATAGGGTACAGGAGGAACGTTATTATCAGGAGCATGGCCATAACGAAGGCCTCTCCCTGCTTGGGCTGGAAGGTCACCTTGAGGAAGCCCAAATCCAGCCCGAGCCTGGAGAACAGGTCGTA
>WAMH01000244.1 GCA_015522395.1 Thermococcus sp.
CTAAGCCCCCTGCCCCCAAGGCGGGTGGTTGCCATGGCCAGCGGCTGCGACAGGAAGTGCGAACTGCCGCAACCAGTATAAACCACTTCTCTCGGTAACCGGAAGTCGTGATTGGCTATGAAGTTCTCAAAGGCTTCTTGAGCCTTCATTATCCCATCAGGGGTCTTCTTCATCTCCCTCAGCGTCGCGTGCATTCACTCACCCCCGTAGAGATGGCAGGCAACCCAGTGGTTCTTCTCAACCTCGATCAGCTTTGGACGAACTTTGAAGCAGACGTCTTTGGCCTTCGGACAGCGCGGAGCGTAGCGGCAGCCCTGGATCGAATAAACCGCCCCCTCCTCCTTCTCCGGCTCGATTCCCCTGAACTCCCACTTCACGTTGATGTCCGGGACGCTCTCGAGGAGCATCTGGGTGTAGGGATGGAGAGGGTTGTGGAAGACCCTCTCCGTGTCGCCCATCTCCGCTATCGTCCCGCGGTACATGATTATCGTCGAGTCGCTGATGTAGTAGCCCAAAGCTAAGTCGTGGGTGACGAAGAGAACCGAGGTGCCGTACCTGTCCCTGAAGTCGCCCAGGAGGTTGAGCACGTCAATCCTGGTGCTCGCGTCGAGCATCGAAACGGCCTCGTCAGCTATGAGGAGTTTTGGTTTTACCAGCAAAGCCCTTGCTATCAGAATCCTCTGGAGCTGGCCGCCGCTGAGCTGGTGGGGATACTTCCCGCGGACTTCAGAGGGGTTAAGCCCGACGTTCCTCAGTGCCTCGTTAATCATCTCCTCGCGCTCTTCTCCCTTAACTTCCGGAAGGAATGAGCTGAAAACGAGATCAAAGGCCCTGTCAACCTCGTGGAGGGGATTAAAGCTCGCAAAGGGATCCTGGAAGACGGCCTGAACCTTCCGGTAATAGTCGGTTTTCAGCCTCTTCTTGCTGAACCCGGTTATATCCTCGCCCTCGAAGAGTATCCTGCCGGATGTCGGCGTGAGCAGGCGGAGGATGAGCTTTCCAACGGTGGTTTTGCCGCTCCCGCTCTCCCCCACGAGGGAAACTATCTCCCCCCGCTTTACCTCGAAGCTGACGTCGTCAACGGCCCTTATCTCGTAGCCGCCAATTAAACCAGATGTGAAGATCTTGGTGAGGTGTTCGACCCTTAGGAGTTCGCTCATTGTGAGTCACCCCCTAAGAGGTGGCAGGCCGCGTAGTGTTCTTCCCCAACCTTGACGAGCGGTGGTTCCTCGTCTTTGCAGCGGTCCATGACGTAGGGACAGCGCGTGTAGAAGCGGCAGCCGCTCGGCGGGTTGAGCAGGCTTATTGGGTAGCCTGGAATTCCCCTGAGCTTCTGCTTCTTATACTGGACTCCCATCTTGGGAAGCGATTCGAGGAGGAGCTTCGTGTAGGGATGCGCCGGGTTGGAGATCATCTCCTCCGTCGGGGCTATCTCCGCCACCTTGCCAGCGTAGAGTATCATCGTCCTGTCCGCTATCTTGTCGAGCAGGGCTAAATCGTGGGTGACGAAGATTATCGACTTGAGGATGCCCTCCTCCATGAAGTGGTGAAGGAGTTCTATCACAACCCTCTGCGTTGTGACGTCCAGGGCCGATGTCACCTCGTCCGCTATGAGGAGGTCTGGGTTGAGGAGGGTCGAGACGACCATGGTCGCGCGCTGCCTCATTCCGCCGCTCAGCTCGACAGGATACATGTCAGCGACCTTGGGCGAGAGCTTTACCATCGCTAACCTCTCGCGGAGGAGCCTCTCCACTTCGCTCCTGTCCTCGTGCCCGTGTTCTCTCGCCAGGTCCCAGACGATGTCCTTTATCTTCTTGGTTGGATTCAGAGCGTTCATCGCGTACTGGGGGATTATGGAAAGCTCGGTGTAGCGGATTTTCCTCGCTTCCTCCTCGCTCAGCCCCATCAGGTCCTTTCCCTTGAAGAGGGCCTTTCCGCCGGCGTGGAACATGGGCGGCTTTCTGAGGATGAGGGAGTGTACGAGCGTTGATTTTCCGCACCCGCTCTCGCCGGCAATTCCGAAGACTTCTCCGTCTCTAACGTCGAAGCTCACCCCATCGACGGCCTTGACAGGCCCCATGGGCGTTCTGTAGTAGATTTTGAGGTCCCTGACTTCGAGGAGGCTCATTCTCCACCCCTCCTGAGGCGCGGGTTGAACACCTCTTCCATGCCTATGTTGATGAAGAACAACGCCGTGATGATGAGGGTGATTATCAGCCCGGGCGGTATGAACCACCACCAGCCGAACTGGAGGGCGTTGTAGGCTATGGCCTTCTGGAGTATGTTTCCGAGGGAAACCATGGTCGTTGGCCCGAGGCCGATGAAGTCGAGGGTCGCGCTCGCCAGTATCGCCCCGCTGAACTGAAGGATGGCCGCCATGAAGATGTAGGAAATCATGTTGGGCATTATCTCGCCGAAGATTATCCTCAGGTCGCCGAGTCCGGCGAGTCTGGCGAGGTTGACGAACTCCCTGTTCTTGAGCGACAGCGTTTGGGAGCGGACGGCCCTCGCGACCCAAGGCCAGCCGGTGAGGCCTATGATGAGCGCCTGTATCCCCGGCGTCCTCGCGGACAGGTACGCTGCTACAAGGATGAGGAGCACTATCGAGGGGATGACGAGCATTATGTTGGTCAGCATCATCAGGGTTTCATCGGTCCAGCCCCTCTTGTAGCCGGCCACGAAGCCCACTGTAACACCAACCAAAGTCCCTATCACCGCCGCGAGGAAGGCTATCCAGAGGCTCGTCCTGAGGCCGTAGACCAGGCGGGCGTAGAGGTCCTGCCCGTTGATGTTGGTCCCGAGGATGTGCACAACTTCAAACTTCTTGCCGGTGTAAGTCGTTATGA
>WAMH01000245.1 GCA_015522395.1 Thermococcus sp.
ACTTATAAGCATTAACTGTCAGCTTTATCCGAATATGAGAAACTCCGTTGGAGGCAGAAGAATGGACGTGATAGAAATCAACAACCTCACAAAGATATACCCAGACGGCACGAAGGCCAACGACAGAATCTCAATTCGCGTTGGAAAGAACGAAATCGTCGGGATTATCGGTCCAAACGGTGCGGGAAAAACCACACTCATACGACAGCTTTTGGGACTTTTGAAGCCAACAGAAGGCTCAATTAGGGTGATGGGCAAAGACATCGTGGATAATCCCGACATCATAAAGAAAACCCTCGCCTACGTGCCCCAGTATCCCCTCAGTTTTCCCTCTTTGAGGGTTGAGGAGGTGTTGGAATACGTTCGTAGGATGAGGGCCAAAAACATTTCAAAAGATGAAATAAGCGAACGAATATCTAATGTTCTGAATCTCGTAGGCCTCAGTGGGGCGGAAAAGTTCTTTGGGTATCAGCTGTCCGGAGGCATGAAGAAGTCACTGTTACTGGCAATGGCCCTCGTTCAGGAGCTTCCTGTTCTTGTTCTCGACGAGCCAACGAGCATGGTGGACATTGTTACAAAGCACCGGCTGTGGGAGGTGATAAGGGACTCTAACCGCGAGGGAATCCTCCTCGCCAGCCACGACATGAACGAGGTAAAGGCCCTGTGCGACAGGGTATACCTTCTCCTCCACGGAAAAATAGTGGCCTCTGGCACTCCTGCCGACATAGTTTCAATGATTAAGATGCCCACTGAAGTTCGTCTGATACCACAGAGGGAGATACCCTCAAGCGTCCTTCCAAAGGAACACAGAAAGCGCGGAGACCTCTATGAGCTGGCCTTTGACACGCTTGAAGATGCCCTAAAGACTGTAGAGACGGTCCTCGAGACTGCGGGCGTGTCTTACCTCGAAATCGAGTCCCCCTCATTTGAGCACCTCGTGATAAACCTCATCGGGAGGGATGGTGAATGATTCGCCCTCTAATCGGAATGGAGTTAAAGGGTATGAGGATCTACAAAACGTTTCTCTTCGTCAATCTTCTACTCATGCCGCTGGCCCTGCTCTTCATGATGATTATGAACTCCACCTCAAGAACCCCTGAGGACATATCGTACCTCGTGAGTGGCTTTATCGTCGTTTCGCTGGTAAGCTCTTTCCTTGGAACGCTGACGAACAGGGTCAGCAACGTTTTCGAACCCAGCGTTCTTGAGCTGTACTCAACACTACCCCCAAAGATATCGACGGTGGTCCTCGCCCAGTTCCTCACGTATTCCCTCCTGGTTCTACCCCAGGTGCTTCTCGGCCTCGCGGTCATCGTTTACTACCAGGGAGCGGGCAGGATAAACATCCTCTTCCTGATCCTGGCTCTTTTAATCACTTTCATCGAGCTGGGAACGCTTGCCGTCGCCATAGGAGCAAAGATTGGAAACCCATACAAGGCGATGGCCGTTACCGGGATACTGCCCTGGCTTCTCGTGGTGTTCTCTCCGGCCTACTACCGCTCCAGCTCTCCGGTGCTCTACCTGAATCCCGTTACGTACATCCTGTCCTGCATCCGCTCGGCCATTGGACTGCAGAGTGCAAGCCCCGTGCCCTGGCTGGTCTCAGCGGGCCTAACAGGGATTTTCTTGCTCTTTGCAGTCAGAAGTCTACGTTCCGGATACATGCTTGAGAAGCCGTTCTAGCTCTTTCATTAATTTTCAATTTCGTTAGTGAGCCGTTAGTAAGGAAAAGGAAGGATAAAAACGCCGTTCAGAGCCTCCACTCCACCCCAAGCTCCTCGCTGTATGCATCCAGAACCCTCTCAAGGTACTCCTTTGCCGTGCCGACCTTGTCAATCTTAAAGCGCTCGGCCCAGCGCTCGTTTCCGAACTCCTCGCTCCCCCTGGCGACCAGGTCAATGACGCGCATGCTGTCCCAGAAGGCGGGAGTATAGCCGGCCTTCCTCGCGAATTCGATGAGGCGCTTGAGCTGCTTCCTCGCGTGCTCCTCCATGTCGACGTTCTCGCCGTAGGCGTCCATGAAGAGGGCCTTGAGGACGGGCTTCATCCAGCCGCGGTGGAAGCGGCACCAGCCGACGTTGTCGTACCAGAACTCCCAAAGAGCAGAGGCTATGATCTTCTGCGCCAGCTCCTCAGGCTCGAGGAAGACCCCAAACTGGTAGAACGTCCAGTATCTTCCCTGTATCGGGAGCGGGATGTAGTTTCCGATGGCCCAGTACATTGTGGGCGTCATCTCGCCGTCCTCGCCGAGCGGGGTGGAGACGGCGTAGTCCTTGAAGCTCTCGCCGTACTTGAGCCTGTCCTTGAACTTCTCGTCGAGTATGACGCTTGCCTTCCTCTTGCCCAGGCCGATTATCTTCGCTATCTCGTTCTCGGCGAACGCTACTCTGTGGGCCAACTCGGCAACGAGCCTCGCGTTTTTCTCGCTCGCCTCTACGGGTCTCTCAAGGAGAGCCTCCTTCGTGAAATCGGGCTTATCGCCGAGGCCAACCTCCTCGGGCTTGAGAAGCCCGCGGTGAACCAGCTCGAGAACCCACGCTGCCGTTCCACCGAACTCTATGGCGTCGAAGCCCATCGCATCCACCGCTGGAACGCTTATGTCGCTGGCACGGAGGGTTATGACCCCGCTGAGCGGGCCGTTCGCTTCCCTCGGCTCGTACTCAATGTGGTGGCCGTTGGCGTACTTCTTGCAGACGACGGGACACGGCTCGCCGCAGTTCGTCCAGTTCTTTGTCTCAATTGCCTCCTTGTTGAAAGGCTCCCAGTAGTGCTTCATTATGGCCTCATGTATCTTTATGCGCTCCTCCTTCTCGATGTAGGGCATCCCCCAGTTGAGTATCGGAACGAAGTCACCCTCGGCCGGATAGTTTCCTCCGAAGGTTCCGCCCGTCTTCAGCTTGGGGTTGTACTTGTACTTGACGGTTTTTTCAGCTATGACGTCGTTGTAGGGCTTCTTGTGAACGCCCTCAACGATGGTCTTGGCGGTTCTGAAGGACGAGATGTCCTCACCCGGGAAGGCTCTCTTGCCCGGCTTTCCGCCGAAGATGATTCCAACGACGTTGTGCGCCCTGAGAAGAACGCTTCCAGAGCCTCCGCGGGCGGCCCAGTCCTCGCTTCCAACGACGCGCTTGCCCTTCCTGAGGGTCTGGGAGAAGATGGCCCCGTAGTTGCTGTTGAGTGCGGCGGGACCAACGACCGCTATGCGGTACTCAAAGTCGAAGCGCTCCCCAAAGGTGTCTATGAGGTACTGGGTGAGCGCATAGACCCCTTCCTCGCCCTTGTATCCGCGCCATATCTCGATGAGCCTATCAAGCCCTATCTCGTGCAGCGCAACCCTCACGTTGTTCCCATCGTTGTAGAGGATAACGACAACTGGCTTTTCGGCCTTCCCCTCGAACGTCACGAAGTCAACGCCAACGTTCTTGAAGGCGTATGCCGCTCCGCCCATCGCCGAGGGGAAGAGCGTGCCGTAGAGGGGTGACCTGAAGAAGAACATGAGCCTGTGTGCTCCCGGGAGGATGGAGCCTGCAAAGGGACCCCTGCCCATCACGACGACGTTCTTGGGGTCGTAGGGGTCTACGCTGTGTGTTCCGAGCTTTTCGTGAAGCTCGATGCCGTAGTCAATAACCCCGTAGATTCCTTCCCCCTCGACTTCCTCGCTTTCCACGCTTCCATCGCCCAGGTTGAGTTTGAGAACCGTGAACCTCATACTCCCACCCCTCTGTATCACTCTGAGTGTTAGTTCTTTTCAGGAGCATATTTAAGGCTTCCGATGGCCTTTGACCGGATAAGCCCTGAATTATAAAAACGTTGGTGATTAGGGGCGTACACCAATTAAATGAACAGAAAAGGGGAGGAAAGTCACTCGATTTTCTCAAAGCGCCCCTCGAGCCTCTTGAGGACGCCCGGGAGGGTGGTGTACTCCATGTCCTCCATCGGGAGCCTGTGCGGCTCGAAGGGGCCGTGCCTGCGCATGTACTCGGCTATCTCTATCGCCTTCTGCCTGGCGCCGTCGAATGCCGGGTCGTCGAAGAGGTCAACCGGACCGACGAGCTTTCCTTCAGGGCTTATCTGCCAGCCGAGCGCGACGACCCTCGGCGGACCGTCGAAGCGGGTCGGGTTGGCGTCGCACATCGAAACAGGCATTATCGGGCCGTTGTGAGAACCGCGCATCCAGCCGCTGACAAGGTGCGGGAAGGCGAACGGCTCGAGAACCTCGCCGAGAGCCGGAAGACCGCTCTGGGC
>WAMH01000246.1 GCA_015522395.1 Thermococcus sp.
ACTTCTACAGGAAGAACGAACGCGTCTGGCTTGAAGGTAAGAGGCTCTACGCTGAGAAGCGGATTAAAGAGAACATTGTTGACGTCCTCGTTGACCTCTTCGAGCGGAGCCAGGTCTCCCTCGGAAAGGGAATCGCAGGTTTGGTTAAGGGCGCGGACGTGCTAGTGGACTACGTACCCAAGGAGCTGGAGCAGAGGGCCTACCTCTTCCTGAGCAGAGAGGAGCTTAACCTCAAGAAGAACTAGAATGAGTTCCTTCTTTCTTATGCCCCCACCCTCTTCAGGAGCGATTTGAACTCTATGTATCCCCTCCAGCCGAGCTTTTCAACGAGTGATTCTGGAATTGCCTTTTCCCTGCCCCCCTTCTTATCTGGTTTCATCCACACCACCCGTTTAATCAGCTTTATTCATTTTTCTGTCCAAATGCTTTTAAGTTTTCGGATTGCCGAAATCTCTGACAGTTTGTTAAAAGGGAGGGGAAAATTTTCGGGAAGTTTATTACCTTCTGTGCTCACACCATTCTGGATTGTTCCAGAGTCCATGGACCTCCCCCGGGATGTGGTCGGTGTCGGCGACGGCCCACTCAAGGTTGTACGGTTCAATAAGGGAGCGAAGCTCACCCTTCAAATCGCGCTTTCCAACGTAGAGCGCCGCCCTCGTGACGACGTTGTAGCCGCTGTTGGGGACCCCGGGTTCGAGGGCCTCCTCCCAGGCCTTCTCGGTTGTCTCCCATCCCTCAAGGCCTTCCATTGAGCCGAGGTTCCAGGTTTGGTAGAGGTTCTCGAAGTTGAGTAGTCTGAGATAGGCCTCGATGAAGAGACTCTGAAGTTCGTGTCCGGCGAAGTGCTTCATCAGCTCGATGAGAGCCTTTGCTATTACAGAAACGTTGCCGAAGGAAACGCGCGTGTCCAGGTTCTCCCAGAAGCGTGGACAGGAGTGGTTGGCAAGCAGCATGAGGTAGTAATCCCTTCCGAGCCTCAGCGCTTTCCTATTCCCATTGACCGGCTCTAAGACGTAGTCGAGCGAGGTCTCCATCCCGAAGTAGTCGTAGTAATCCCCAAAGAAGACCCTCGCGTAGCGGACGAGGAACTCTTCCACCCCGGGGTTCGGCACCAAGCTCCGCCAGACCCTTCAGCACTTCGAGTCTAACAACCCTGTTAAGTTCCCCGAAGAGGCGCGTGAAGGCGGCCTCCCAGAGCTGGGAGATTCTTCTACCGAAGGCTTCCCTCGCGAAGACCTTTCCGTCGGCCCTGCGGTAGCCAAGCTACCTTGAGTCGCTCGTCTTGCCGTCGAGGCTTAAATCAAAGTAGTCGCTCCAGGAGGAGTAATCCTTAACGCCTATCTCAAAGGAGCACTCACCGTCGAGTCGCTTAAACTCTCCTGAGAGCTTTTTACCGACAAATCCCATCGCCGAAACGCGCTCAACGCCGTTCTTTTCAAGGCCCTCCATCCATGCTGTGAAGCGGTCGACCTGTCTTGGATTTCCGAGGAGGCTCTCAAGGTCGCTGGAGGTGAAGAGCAGGTATGGAACGCCGAGGTTCTCCTTGTAGTCGTCGCGATAAGCAAGGGTGGCGGAGACAAGCCCCGGAACGTCGAGGGTGTTGAAGGCGAAGGCATCACTTAAAGTCCACTCCCTCCCGAAGACGGAGGAGTTTCCATAGCGGTTGCATGAGTGCTTCGCCTGTGGCAAGTCGTAGAGGAGCTGCCTCTCATCTAGGAGGAAGACGAGCCTTCTGCCCGTGGATGACTCCACTATGGATGCACTCTCCCGCGTTATCACAGCCTCCGGAAGCCAGTAGCCGAGGATGTCTTTTCCATCGACCAGGGGGAGTAGAAGTCAAAGGAGACTCTCGCGAGGATTCTCTGCTCGAACCCGTCGAGGTGAGGAACTATCGGGTGGAAGGGAGTGGTTGGAACGGCGTCGAACCGCTGGAGGAGTCCAACGGCATCCTCGAAGGCCTTCCTGTGATAGCGGAGCAGCATGAGGAATGTGAAAGGCTCGATGTCGATGCTGACACCTTTCATCCGGGAGAGTGTATCGGCAATGTGCTCGTAGGAGTAGAGCATCGCCCTCGTCCAGTTCTTGCCCCTGACCTCTTCACCCCAGGTTTAACTGACACGGGACTTTTCCTTTCCTCGTATCCAACCGGCTTCGAGCCGTCTCCGTCGCGAACGTAAACAATGTCACCGGGCTGGTATGCGTGAAAGTGATGGGCGTGCTTCATGAATATGGCCTTACCGTGGGTGGTACATCACCCTTCCTTATCACGGTTTCGCTAGGAAATATGGGCATTTTTACACATAACTGCCCGATAGGTTAATAAAGATGTACATCGAATTCCAGATGGTGAAACGATGAAGGGTGAGATAAGGAAGATCCTGGGAGAAGAGCTGGCCAACTACCTCGAACTCCTGAGGGCGAAGATGGCCTTCGCGGAGGAGCTCTACGGGATCAAGATAAACTACGTCCCCCTTGTTACGAAGGGGGAAATAGTGGTGCTTGACAAGAGGGATGGTCTCGTTAAGTGGCTCAGAACCAAGGAACCGCTCACCGTTGAGGAATTCCGCGAGCTTGCGGAGGAGATAAAGCGGAACCTAGAGAGCGGCTACGTGGAGCTTCTTCTCACGATGAACATGTCCTGCATAAGCGGCCCGGGTGAGTGAGGTTTATAAATCAGGGCGGATAGTCCCGGGCATGAACCGCTCAGAGGTAGTGCTTCTCTCCATAACCGTGCTGTGGGGATTAACTTTTCCCGCAATGAAGGTTAGCCTGGGCTACCTGCCCCCGATACTCTTTCTGGCATATCGCTTCGGGATAGCCGCTCTGCTGATGCTACTGATCTTCCGCTCGAGGGTCCTCAAACGGGAAACCGTCAGGGAGGGTTTTCTGCTCGGGTTGACCCTCTTCTTCGGCCACGGCTTTCAGATCGTCGGGCTGGAGTACACCACCGCCTCGAACTCCGCCTTTATAACTTCCCTCTACGTCGTTTTTACGCCCTTCATAGCATACCCCCTTCTGGGAGAACGGGTCAGATGGAGGGACCTCATCTCACTAAGCATAGCCCTAACCGGACTCTACCTGATATCCGGGGCCGGTTCGAGTATTGGCTACGGAGACCTTCTGACGGCCCTCTGTGCGGTCAGCTTCGCCTTCCAGATAGTCCTCGTCCAGAGGTTCGGGGAGGGAGATTATCTCAGTCTGGCATTCTGGCAGATCTTCTGGAACTTCGTTTTCTCACTGGCCTTTGCACTCCTCTTCGAGCCCAAGGTGTTCCCAAGGAATGCCCTCCCGTGGCTGGGACTGGGTTACACGGCGGTCTTCGGGACGGTGGTGGCGTTCACGCTGCAGCTGAAGTTCCAGAGGTGCACCACCGCCTACCGGGCAGCACTTATATACTCCATGGAACCTGTTTTCGGCTCACTTTCGGCCTTTATCCTTCTCGGCGAAAGGCTAACAGAGAGGGCCCTGATCGGTGCGTTCTTCATTCTGGCGGGGGTGTGGAACGAGATAAGGAAGAAGGGTTAGGGTAGAATCTTTTTCTCAGCGGCCCCCATGTTGGTTTCAACCCTTACAATTATCCCACCGCTTTCCAGCGCTTCCCTTATTGAGCCGTCCCGATCTATCACCTCAAGTGCCACCCTGCCCTTCCCCTCAACCCTTCTACCACCGGTTGCTAGCCTCGGATTTTTAACGTCAAGCACTTCGATCCTGCCTGGAAGCGCAAGAACCCGGAGGTGCAACAGGAGGGCATCCTTATCAGAGCGGTTCTCAAGAACAACACGGAGCTTTCCATCTTTAATTTCCGCACTAGCGATGCCGATTGGGCTCTTCCTCCGTAGGATGATGGGGCCGGCCAAACCCAGCAGAGCAACACCAACCAAAACGACGGTATACACATCCAGTGTACTTCTTCTCCCAGCAGATACAGGGGTGCTTCTTGCCCCTACCATTTTTCCCGTCACTTTAATGTATTTCAAAGATGTGGAAGCATAAAGCCTACCATTGGAGTACAACAACACCTGAAAGCCGTAAGTACCGGCCTTCCAGCCACCCTTAGGTATATAATTGTACCTGACCTCGGTGTTACCCAAGGGAAGAAGGGGAATACTTGAAACGGTTACGCTCTCAAAAGGCCTTCCATTGTAGATGACTTTTAGAACTACGGTGGCATTTTTTAGGGGGCTGAAGAGGTTTTTAAGGGTTGCATCAATGTAAATGTAGCCCACCTTTCCCTCGGAGTTCTTGGCTGGGAGGGCGTAGAAGTCAAGGAAGTAAACAGTTCTAACAATGAGGATAACGCTCTTTTGCTGATTTGCACTCACGGTGAACCCCGTGGAGTTAAGAAGATGACCCGCCAGATACGCCTCAGCCTTGTATTCACCAGGTGCGACTATCGCCTTGAGGCTACCTGTATCACTGCTCTCAACCTGATACCCCGATGGAAGCGCGAGGAGCACAACATGGGCTGGAACGGGTTTTCCGTTTACGTCAACTGTTCTGACTGAAACAACAGCAGAAGCGCCGGTTACAGTAACCCTAGCCTTAAGGGCTCCCGAGGGAACCGCTATACTCTCGTTCCCAACGTTCCGAATCTCCTCTCCGCCAACTATGACAGTATAGTTGCCGGGAGGGCAGTTTTGAGAGGCACTCAGCGTTACGTAGATAAGCCTGCTCTCACCGGGACGAAGCGTGAACTCGTTCTCCGAAAACTTAACCCTGAGGAGATCCGTGGGGGGGTTGATCTGATATATCATCCTAACGCGAATCGTCTCGTTTGAAGGATTACTTATGAGAACCGTTGACCCGGAGATCGAGCCTCCTACCGGAACACGGTAGGTATGGGCGTAGAAGTCACCGGAGACGCCGATGTATGCAGCAACACTTGGAACCAACAGGAGAATGAGAAGGAGGGACGGTAACGCCAGCCATCTCCAGCTCAATCCACCCACCCCCGACAAAGTTTTAGACACCTCCAGTATTTAAATCCTTCGAAGTACCCCCTCAACGGTGCAAAAGAAGAAGGTCCAAACACAAAAAATCAAAAAGGTTCAATCAAACGGCGGCATTAAGCGTTGATAACCTGGAAGTAGACCTCACCAGTGTAGCTGTCTACCGGCACACCAGTACCGACGTCGAGCCAGAGGTACGCATAGTGGTGGGCACCCTGCCCGGAGCTTGCACTGCCGTCCTCTGTCGGCCCAGTCTGGTCGACAAGCCAGTTCTCATAGGAGGACGTTGACAACACCATGGCTGCCGTCGCGTTGTCAGTAGAGTTAATCTTAATGCGTATCTGCTTCAGACCCAAGGTGGTGGTGCTGTTGACAACGGTCAGGCTTGCCTTGGTGTCGGCACCGACCCATGTGGCATTGGTCTTTACGTTTATGTCATAGTTGCCGTTGCTGACAACGTAGACGTCAAGGTACCCCGCGTGCCCTGAGCTAGTCGAGTTTATTGGGTTGTTCAAGGTTCCGGGCTTAACGGTGCCGAAGGTGAAGTCAGTGGTAACCCATATCTCCCCGTACCAGTCAACAGTGTACCCGTAGGCGCTGTTACTACCGCTGAGCCCCTCGTTATCAACGGCATTAACCTGGACTTCCCAGTCGCCGGCCACTATCCCATCGTTGGCTTCGTGAGCCGTTTTGCCCACCACTATTTCAACGCTGAAGGTCCCGGTCGTGGCGCCCCAGTCCGTAGGATCACTCTGGTTGACTATCTCCCAAGTTCCAAAGCTCGTGCCAATTTTGGTGCCGTTGGAGTAGTAGAACGCCCATGTTCCAGGCTGACCACTGTAGGCAGTTCTGACGTACTTCAGAATAACGAAGTCGCTGGGACTAACGTTGGCTGGCAAAGTTCCCTGACTGCTGCTGTTGGTGGTGTAGTAAAGGTACACGGTTATGTTGCTTATGTCATCGATTGAATTGGCGTCACTGATCCCGACGTCTATCCAATACTCGTTCTGGGGAATAGCGACGGTTACGGTTGAACTCCTGTTTGCGTTGTAGAAGGTAATGCTTGTAACCTCCGGGGCGACTGCCCCAATGGAGAACTGTCCGCCACTGCTGGCCTCAGAACTGGCACTGGCCAGAGGCACCAGTGCCAAGGAAAAACTTAGGGCCACCATCAACAGGCCCATCCATTTTCTCGCCCCCGCCATCCTTCATCACCCCTTGGGGGTTCTTTATTCGAGCAGGGGGCATTGCAGGAACCTTCTGATTTTCTTTCCAATTTTGATTATTTACGTAATGTTATTTAAAATTTTCGTTACTGATATGGCCAAATATTACTAAAAATATATCTAATTATAAGCTCAACAAACTGAAATTATATTAGCAACGAATCAATAGATTTTCAAAGTCTTGATGCTAGATTAAGCACAAGAGTGCTCCAAAGCAGCGGAGAGTACAGAGGTTCCCTTCCACCTAAAGTAAAAAAACTCAAAAGCCCAGAATCATCCAAAAACCTTATAAGGCCACCCCCCAATTCTGCCCCGATGCCCATGAGGGGGGAGTGTTTTATCCGTCGCTTTGCCCGTTTCGAGGCTTAGTCTTCCCTGTTTTTGGGTAGCCATCACTATCACTTCTGGAGGGATTTTCAATGATTAAAGAGCCTGAGTTCAGGGAGTACGACCCGGGTAAGCTTGAGGAGAAGATAGAGCGCTTTTGGAAGGAGAACGACACCTACGAGAAGGTCAAGGCCTCTCGCCAGAACGGCCCGAAGTACTACTTCCTCGACGGACCGCCCTACGTCAGCGGTGCGATACACCTCGGCACCGCCTGGAACAAGATCATCAAGGACATGATAATCCGCTTTAGAACGATGCAGGGCTACAACGTTAGGAGACAGCCGGGCTTCGACATGCACGGCCTCCCGATAGAGGTCAAGGTCGAGCAGGCACTCGGATTGAAGACGAAGAGGGACATAGAGACCGAGATAGGCGTTGACAACTTCATCAAGAAGTGCAAGGAGTTCGCCCTCAACAACCTCAAGGTCATGACCGAGCAGTTCAAACAGCTCGGAATATGGATGGACTGGGACAACCCGTACATGACCATAAAGAACGAGTACATTGAATCGGGCTGGTTCACACTAAAGCGGGCCTACGAGAAGGGTCTCCTTGAGAAGGACAAGCGCGTTCTCCACTGGTGCCCGCGCTGTCAGACGGCTTTGGCGGAACACGAGGTTCGCGGCGAGTACAAGCTCAGGAAGGACCCGAGCATCTACGTCAAGTTCCCGGTTGAAGGGAAGGAGAAGGAATACCTGCTCATCTGGACTACGACACCGTGGACGCTGCCGGCCAACTTGGCTGTCACAGTCCACCCCGAGTACGAGTACGCTAAAGTCAGGGTCGAGACCGAGAATGGCGAGGAGTACTGGATAATCGCGAGGGCACTGGTTGAGCGCGTTCTTGCCGAGGCCGGCCTCAAGGGCGAAATCGTCGAGACCTTCAAGGGCGAGGAGCTTGAGGGAATAAGGTACGTCCACGTCCTCATGGACGAGTATCCGACTCAAAAGGAGTTCCGCGAGAAGTACGAGTGGGCGCACCGCGTAATCCTCGGAGAGCACGTAACGCTCGAGGACGGTACCGGCTTGGTTCACACCGCCCCGGGCCACGGTGAGGAGGACTTTGAGGTTGGAAAGCGCTACGGCCTGCCCATCTACAGCCCGGTTGACGAGGCCGGCAGGTACACTGAAGGAAAGTGGAAGGGGGTATACGTCAAAGACGCGGACGGCGAGGTGATCGAGAACCTTCGCGAGAAGGGCTACCTTGTGAAAGCCGGCGAGATAGAGCACAAGTACCCGCACTGCTGGCGCTGCAAGACCCCGCTCATATTTAGAGCAACTGACCAGTGGTTCCTCAAGGTCAGCAAGGTCAAGGAGGACATCATAAGGGAGAACGACGAGAAGGTCACATGGTATCCAGACTGGGTTAAGGTTAGATACGACAACGGAGTCATGAACAGCGGCGACTGGGTCATAAGCAGGCAGCGCTACTGGGGGATCCCGCTCCCGATATGGCAGAGCGAGGATGGAGAAATATACGTCGTCGGCAGCTTTAAGGAGCTGGTTGAGAAGAGCGTGGCGATAGAGGTCAACGGCGAGCGCATTGAGTTACCCGAGGGCTACGAGGAGAAGCTAAAGGTCATCGAGGAGAAGCTCGGGCCAGAAGATTTGCACAGACCCTACGTGGATGCCTTCATCATAAAGGTCAACGGCAAGGAGATGCGCCGCGTCAAGG
>WAMH01000247.1 GCA_015522395.1 Thermococcus sp.
GTCAAAGATCGTGCCAGAGCTTTCCTTCAGGCGGAGAGCCTCGACGATGTCTTTATACATTCCCCCTGCGATGCCGTTCGCTATTATTGCACTTCCCTCGGCCGCCTCTTTGGCCTTTGCCCGGCTCTCAAGCTTGAGGACCTCGACGGGGAAGCCGTAGCTCTCGAAGGCCCCCTCAAGAGCCCCCCTGACGTCCTTGAAGAACTCAGGAATCCTTGAAAAGCGGCCGCTGATGTAGATTGACTCCGGTTTCACCGAAGGAAGCAGGGTGAATACGTCTTTCACAATGGTCTCTACCATAGCTTTGTAGCCCTTCTCGACCCTTTCATCCTCCTTTGCGAGCTTCACGAACTCCTCTGGGGAGATTGAGAACGGGTCGATTCCGGCTATATAAGAGGCACCGCCCTGAAAGAGGACGAGCTTTCCGAAGTCATCCAGTACGTTGGCCAGAGCGTAGGCCAGCTCGCCGTCCATGAAACCCATTCCAAGGTAGCCGGGGAAGCCGGCAGTTCCAGCCATTCCGTCAACGATTTGGCCGTTTTTGACTGCCATCGCCGAAGTATAGGCAAAGCCGACTTCAACGGCAATGAGGTTGGTCTGGGAGTAGGGTACGCCCTTCCGCTCCGCTTCCCGGACCATCGCAAGTGCAACAGTGAAGACCTTGTCGGCCGTTCCAAGGTCAATCCTGTTGGCTTTCCTCCACTCGGGAACCGTCGGGAGGTGTATGACGCCGGGCGTGAAGTAGACGTTTAAATCCCTCGCTTCTCTGAGGAGGAGCATTAACTCCCTCAGGCCGACTATCTTGAGCCTTCTCCTAACGTCAGCCTCTGTTATGAAGGTCGCGAGGGCTATCTCTTCGTCGGTCGCCTCCCGAGCAGGTTTCAGCGGTATTCCGTAGCCACAGGGGCCGACTATAGCGTCAATCTTCCCGTGCTCCTCCTGAACCTCGCGCAGGAGCTCGACGATTATGGCCGGGTTCTCGGTTACTCTATCCCTGTCAACGGCGGTATCGACGATTATCTCCCCTGTCTCATCGTCGAAGCCGAAAACGTCCATGCTCTTCGTCCCGGAGTCGATACCTATCGCCTTAACCATGCTCCACCACCATTCCCCTGTTGTCGACCCTGGTTATAAAGACCTCCCCGCCGTCGCCGTTCTCGCGGAGGAAGACCTCCATGATTTTTCGCACTCTTTCCGCCCGGGCTTTTTCCTCAACGAGACCGTAGAAAGTCGGCCCCCAGCTCGTCTGACAGGCGCAGTGAGCGTTTTCCAGCATCAGCCTTATTCCCTCGTTGACTAGGTCACAGCAGTAGACGTTCTCCTGGTAGTCGCTCCAGAACTCACCGAGAAGGTGGTTGAACTGGTAGAGGCCCTCGCCAAATGTTTTGACGTCGCGCTCGACGAAGGCAGGCAGGATTTTCATGAGGACAATCCTGGAGAGCCTGTCAGCAAGTTCAGGGGGCATCTTTTTTAAGTTTCCCAGTATCTCATCCTCCCTCTTCCTAACCTCTGCCAGGGCCTTTCTCGGCGTCTCCGGAATGGTAACGACGAAGAGCCAGTCATCTGGCATGTCTCCCCTGAAGATCAGCGGTGGAACGACCCTCTCACGCTTTCTCAGGGGGAAGCCACCCTCGTAGATGAAGCCGCCGACCTTGAGGGCGTAGAAGCCTAGGGCCGTTATTAGGCCGCGCCTCATCGCGAGGGCAATGTCCTCCAGCGAGAGGTTGAGGTCGTAAAGCTCGCTTACAGCCTTTCCAAGGCTTAAGGCCAGGGTCGTGTGGAAACCAACCCCAACCCACTTGGGAATGGTACTTTTGACCTCAACTTCAACCGGGGGAAATTCGTAGCTCTCGCGGAAGCGTTTGAGGAACCTGAGGGCGTCTTCATCGTTTGAGCGGTCCTTATCGGCTTCCCTTACCTCTATCTCAAGCCTCAGGGTTTCGATGGCGAAGCCAACCGTTCCATAGAGCCTCCCCATATCACCGCTTAAATCAGGATTTCCTGTGTGGAGATGGCCCGGTGCGCTAACCTTGACCCTTTCCATCCGGAATCCCCCCGGATCAAGCCTCCAGACGGAGCCTCTTCACCACGAAATCCCTCTCAAGGGAAGCCAGGAAAGGAGCCAAACGCGGACCGCGGTCCTTGCCGATGAAGACATTGTAGAGTGCCTTGAACCACTTCTTGCTCGGGATTCCGCGCTTCTTGGCCGCATCGAAGATGGCGTTGTTTAGCTCATCGACGCTGAACTTCTCATGTCTCTCAAGCCATTCCGCCACCTCAAACATTGCCTCTCTAATTTCAGGCTCAAGCTCCATCTCCGGCGGCTCTTCAAGCAGGCTGAACTTGACGTCATCAGGCGCGTACTTCTCGACCCAGTTTTTCGCGAGTCTAATGCGGAGCCTTATACGCTCGACGTCCTCCTCGCTCAGCTCCTCCGGAACGTGCCCCTGCTCCTGAAGGATTCTGATGATGCCCTCCTCATCGAGGTGTGGCATCTGGACGAGGGTCACGAGGAAGCGGAAAGGAGCTTGAGCGGTTAATCTTTCGGGAACCTCGGGCATGGACAGCTCGTAGGTTCTCTTCAGTTCCTCTTCATCTTCCTGGTTCTTTGCTCTTTCAAGGCCGAAGTAGATGCGCTCGACCTTGTCAAACTCGTCGTAGAGGTTGAGGAGCCCGAGGCCAAGGTCTATCTTAAGCTCTTTGTTGGGTCTCGACTTGGCGTAGATGAAGCGGATTATGCCCGGCTCGAGAACCTCGTAGAGGTCGGAGAGTAATATCACGTTGCCCTTACTTCCGGACATCTTGCCCTTCTGACCCTTTATCCCAACAAACTCGTACATGAGGGTCAGTGGGGCCGGCCAGCCGAAGATACTCTCCACGATATCCTTACCAGTATCATAGGAGCTACCGGCTGCCAAATGATCCTTTCCGGCCGGCTCGAAGTCAACCTTGAAGTGCGCCCAGCGCATGGGCCAGTCAACGCGCCAGCGGAGCTTCACGTTGCCTTCACGGATGTCCGTCTCGCCCTCCCTACCGCAGTGGGGGCACCTGTAAGAGACCTTCCAGTCGCCGTCCCATCCGCGGAATTCGGCCTCCTTCCTGCAGTGCGGGCAGTAGACCATAACCGGTTGCCAGTCATCCTCTAACGGGGGCTGCTTGGCCCTCTCGCGGTACTTATCTAGAACCGCCTTGATCTCGTCCCGCTTTTGAAGGGCGAGCTTAACCTCCTCCGCGTACTCGCCGCTCTTGTACAGTTCGTAGGCGTGGAGGAAGTCCACCTCGATGCCGAGCTTTCTCACTTCCTCTTCGAACTTCTCCATGAAGTGCTCGGCGTAGCTGTCGTGGCATCCCCAGGGATCCGGAACCTCGCGGACAGGCTTTGTTAAATGCTCTCTCCACTCAACCGGGACGTTCTTCGGGACCTTCCTAAAGCGGTCGTAGTCATCCCACATGTGGATGTGCCTTACCTTTTTGCCCCTGTCGCGGAGGGCACGGCCCACTATGTAAGCCGTGAAGAACTCCCTGAAGTTTCCTATGTGAACGTAACCGCTCGGAGTTATTCCGCTTTCAACGACGTACTCCTCCTTGTCGCCCCTTTCACGGATTATCTTCTCGACCATGTAGTCAGCCCAGTGAACCATCCTCACCACCGCGCTTAGCTCACCGAAGGAGCTTTTAAGCTTGCTTATTCAGTGTGACAGCCCCGAAGAAGAGAATCTTGTAAACCAGTAGAGCAAAAACTACTAAAAAACGTAAGTAGGGCTCCAGATGGAGGTTAAGCCTTGAAGAAGGGGGCTTTATTCCAGCCTCGCTCGCCCTTAAAGGCGCTTTAGGGCAACCTATGGGGGCAGGGAGTTTTTCCAGACCATAGGGAAGGACAGCTTTGAAGATGGGAACTCACCTAGAACGGATTTTTAATGCCAAGACCAGAACCCCTCAAATACCACCCAGAGGATTGGCTTCGTCTAGATTCCGCCAAGATACGAGGAAACGTGAACAATCTTCTCGGTACCGGTTCTCGTTCTACGAAACGCCGACAGTTCTTGGAGAAATCGGAGGGAAACGGCGTTCCGGAGGGGATGATGGCTTAAGGTATATTGATCCCAGTCCCAATTTTATCTTGGTGGAAAGTATGCTTGACACCGCGATGGTGGTTGCAATAGCGCTCGCGTTTATCTTGGCGGCGATAGCCGTCACCAAGAGAATGGGTGAAGAGTGGGCATGGATTAACAGAAAGATAATCCATTTCAGCATAGTTCCCGCGGTTATGATGTTCTACTACGGGTTTATCCCCCAATGGGTCTTCAGTGGGACGGCGTTCATCTTTGGTGTCCTTCAGCTCTGGTCCCACATAAGGAGAGAGGAACTGAGCTGGTACCAGATAGAACACAACTACGGCGAGATCTTCTTCGCGTTCTCTGCATCGGTAATCCCGCTTGTACTCCCGATTGAGTACGCTACCGCTCTGTTGCTCGCGATGGCGATAAGCGACGGGGTCACGGGGATAATTAGACACAGCTATCTTAGAAGGCACGGATTCAACGTGAAGCTCAGAAAGCACTGGACGGGGAGCATGGGCTACTTCGTCACGGCCCTGCTGATAGCTCTCCCTCTCCTAGAAGTAGGAACGGCGGGAAAAATAGGGTGGGCGACAATTCTAATGCTTGCCGAATACCAGCCCTGGCTCGACGACAACCTGGCAGTTCCTCTCGTTGGATGCCTGTTGTTCCTGCTCTACTGAGCCCACCTCACTTTGAGGCTGTCCTTCTTCACCTTATTGAACTCGGCAACGAGGGCCTCTCCAGTCTTCTCCATGAAGCCACTGACGTCGGTAATGCCAAGCTCTTTGAGGCCGATGGCATCAACGCCCTCTGGAATTCCCTTCGCCTCGACGTTTATCCCGATGTGAATCTTGACGCTGACGGGGGAAACCGTGGCTATTGAAATGCTGAGCTTCCTACCGTTCACGTAGATGTCGTCGCCCTTCCTAACGGTTTCAACGCCGTATTCCCTTAAAACCTCACAGAGCCTCGCTATGAAGAGCTTTTGGAGCGTCGAGGCAAAGAGGGTGTTGACAAGGTCGAAGACCTCGACTATGTAGTGCACCATGTCGTCGCTTTTGATTTCCTTGTTCGCCCTCAAATCTTCTATGTCAATCATCTCCTCGACTTTAACGTCGCACTTCCCGCGGAAGACGACGAGCGAATTTCCGAGGATTCCGAAGTTCCTGTAGGTCCAGTGGCTTTTAATTGCCGAGCCGTCGTAATCTATGCGCCTGTCCTTAACGACCAACAGTTCCATCGCGATCACCCCATCCTTCAAGGAGTTCTCTCATTCACTTCTTCAAAAGACTTTACATCTACCAACATGTGGACAAGTCAACCTCAGGAAGGGTCATCCTGACCTCATCGACGTAAATGCCCCTGTCGTCCACGTAGATGATGTCCTCAACATTGTAACCTATCGAAGCCAGCTCCTCAAGGGTTCGCCTTATCATGTCGGCCTTGTTGGGGTGACCTCCAATTTTTGGAAAAGTGAAGTAGTCCCAGAGGCCAAAGCCCTCAAGGATAGGCCTTACCCTCTCCCCGACGTTCCAGCTGACTATCGTGAGTAAGAAACGCCAACTCGTCCACTCCAGGAACTCACGGACGCCGGGGAACAGGTGAAGCCCATCCCCGTGGGCGTCGGTGAGACAATCGCCGTGGAATTCATAGGGAGGAACTAAACGAGATGCGTCCTCGTGATCCCACAGTGTTCCATCGAGATTGAGCACAAGCAGGCGCATAACGATAACAAGAAAAGCTCCGCTGGGAGAGATTTAACGGTTGCACACGAAAAACATGAGTATTACAGTCTGGAAGATGCGAGCACAATGAGACAGAAGGGCTAGGATTTAAGGGCAGGACCGTGCACAGGCCGATTGACCTATCAAATGCCCAGCCCCCCTTTTAGGGACAGAAACCTCGGGCTGTTGGGAGCGGCAGACTGAACGGGTCGGTTTCCCTTCCCGCTTACATCCCCGCCCCATCAAACGGGTCTTCTTCCCGAGCCCTCGTCCCAGGCAAAGGACCGGTCGCCCGACCCCCTGCGCCTGGGAGTGGGTGCCTATTTTCGGGGACCGCTTCGGCCTTAGATGCTTTCAGGCCTTATCGGACACGGCGTAGCTGCCCGGCGACCCCCTGTAGGAGGACCGGTAGACCAGAGGCCGCGGCTCCCTGTTCCTCTCGTACTGGGGGAGCCTTCCCCTCAGGCACCCAGCACCTCCGGTAGATAGCATCCGACCTGTCTCACGACGGTCTAAACCCAGCTCACGTTCCCCTTTAATGGGTGAACACCCCCACCCTTGGCCCCTGCTGCAGGGCCAGGATGGGAAGAGCCGACAGCGAGGTAGCAAGCCTCGGGGTCGATATGGGCTCTCGCCCGAGACGACTCTGTTATCCCCAGGGTAGCTTTTCTGTCATCCCTGGCCCCCACCGGGGAGGCACAGGGGTTCGCTAGGCCACGCTTTCGCGGCTGGACCCGCCTCTGTTACGGGTCCAGTCAGGCCGGCTTTTGCCCTTGCACTCTACGGCGGATTCCTGACCCGCCTGAGCCGACCTTAGGGCACCCTCGATACCTTTTCGAGGGTGTGCCGCCCCAGCCAAACTGCCCACCTACCGCTGTCCCCCCATCGGGGGTTAGCCATACGGCAGAGGGTGGGCGGTGTCTCATGGACGGCTCCACCCGCCCCGGAGGGCGGGCTTCGACGCCTCCCGCCTACGCTGCGCACCCCCCGCCGTATGGCAACGGCAGGCTGCAGTAAAGCTCCATGGGGTCTTCGCTTCCCACCGGAGGTCCCAGGCATATGCGCCTGGAAGTGGTTTCGCCGGGCCCCAGCCGGGGACAGTGGGGACCTCGTTACGCCATTCATGCAGGTCGGCATTTAACCGACAAGGAATTTCGCTACCTTAAGAGGGTTATAGTTACCCCCGCCGTTTACCGGTGCTTCA
>WAMH01000248.1 GCA_015522395.1 Thermococcus sp.
ATCCACATGAGCCGCCTCGTGGAGAGCATAACCGAGAGCATGAGCGAGGCCGTTGAGAGTGAGGTTTTCAAGGCTCACTCCTCCCTCGAGGAGCTTGGAAAGTGCGTCATAGAGCACCTTGAGAAGAAGCACCCCCACAGGCGCGCGGAAGTGTGGATCAAGACCCATCTCATAATCCCGCGGAAAACCCCAGCGAGCGGGAAGACGAGCTACGAACCTTACGACGTCGAGGTTGGGGTCATAAAGAACTACGACGGGACCTTTGAGAAGGTTCTCCGCGTTAAGGTCATCGGAAACACTGTCTGCCCCCACGCGATGGCCAACAACAACGGGAAGACCCACATCCAGCGCGCCGTTGGCGAGCTTGAGGTCAGAGCACCGTTCAGCGAGGAGATACCCCTCGAGGACATGATAGAAGTCGTCGAAAGCTCCTTCAGCAACCCCACTTACACGCTCCTCAAGACGGTTGACGAGAACGCGGTTGTGCAGGGCATGTTCGCCAACCCTAAGTTCGTCGAGGACGTTGCGAGGGAGATTTTCGCGAAGGCCAGGGAGCGCTTCCCGGGCAAAATCCGCGTTAAAGTGATCAGCAACGAGAGCATACACAAGCACGACGTCATAGCCGAGACGTGGAACTGAGATAGGTTTAATTATTCTCACCTCCCACTTTTGTCGGTGGTCGGTATGGGTGTTACAATCTCAGAGGTGCTCCACCGGATAGACGAGATAGAACGCTTCCTGAGGGGAGCTTGTGGAGGTTAATCTTCAGCTCATAGAGGAGGTTGAGCCTGAGGAGTGGGAGAAAAAGGCGATCGAAGAGAGGGCGGGAGACGAATTCGTCGAGTGGGACGTGGTTAAGAATGGGCTTTGAGAACAGAGTTCTGATAGGCAAGAAAGTCTTGAAAGAGCTTCAGGACATCCCAGGGCATGAAAGAGAACTGATAAAGGACAGGATTTCAAAGCTCGCCTTCTTTCCGCTCGATCGAGTTATCTTCGAATACGACAAGGAGAACCGCCTAATAAAAATCCTGAAGGTGGGTAAAAGGGAGAATGTCTATTGAGGGATTGTCATGAAGCTTGTCCACGACCCGATACACGGCCACATCGAGCTTGATGACTTCGCGGTTAAGCTGGTCGATACACCGGAGTTTCAGCGTTTGAGGAGGATAACCCAGCTCGGTTTGGTTTATCTCGCCTACCCCTCTGCCAGGCACACGCGCTTCGAGCATTCGCTGGGGACGTTCTACCTCGCGGAGAGGATACGCGCGCACAACCCCGACATCGACGAAGGGGTCGTCTACGCGGCCCTGCTCCACGACCTCGGGCACTATCCCTTCTCCCACACGCTTGAGGCCCTCTATCCGAGGCACGAGGACAACACCCTCTGGATGGTGGGGCACGGCGAAATCGGGGACGTTTTGGGGGAGCGCTTCTCAGGGAAGGAGTTCAAAAGGCTCCTCAAACATCCTCTCGTTAGCGGCGACATCGACGCCGACAGGATGGACTACCTGGTGAGGGACGCCTACTACACAGGCGTCGCCTTCGGCCTCGTCGACCTCGACAGGCTGATCAGAAACCTCCGCTGGGATGGAGAAAAGCTCGTCGTCGGGGAGAAGGGGACAATGGCCGCTCAGAACCTCCTCCTCGCGAGGAGCATGATGTACCCGGCCGTTTACCAGCACCACACAGTCAGGATAGCCGGTGCCATGCTCGTGAAGGCGGTCGAGCTTGAGGGGGTTCCCCTCAATGAGGTCAGACGGATGGACGAGGTTGACCTTTTGGCGAGGCTCAGGGGAAGTGAAAGGCCCGAAGTGAAAGAAATTGTGAGGGCGATAGACGACAGGAGGCTCTACAAGAGGGTTCTTTACACAAGGGAGGATCCTGGGGAGGGGGTAGTTTCCACCGTTAAGGAGGGGCTTGAGGCCGAGTTCGGGCACCTCGTTCTCGTTGACTACCCGCCGAAGCCGAAGTTTGAGGAGAGGAACGCCTTCGTGGAGACCTGCGAGGGACTGAAAAGGCTCAGTGAGGTTTCCCCGCTGGTTCGCTCTCTGGTCGAGCTGAAGGATACCCACTGGCGCTGGGGGGTCTACGCGAGGAGCGACGTTAAGGATGCCGTGTTGAAGGCGCTGGAAAAGCTTTTGTAAATCCAAAACCCTTAAGTATTTTGAAC
>WAMH01000249.1 GCA_015522395.1 Thermococcus sp.
CCTGGAGCGGACGGAGCTTCCCGCGGGGGATCCTGAGTTCAAGCCTTTCCCCGATGTCTGGAAGGAGCGCAATGGAAGTCTCGCCGGCAGATGCGAGGTGATCGGAGGCGTTGAGGAGGCCCCTCATGAGGGTCAGGACAAGCCTTTCCTCATCGAGGCTCTCCTCGTACCACTCCTTTAGCGCTTGGAAGTCGAAGTCCCGGAGCTTTTCCCGCCAGTCGGAGGGGAGTTTAAACCTCTTTGGAGGTCTCCTGGTGCCGAAGTAGTACGCCTCCATGTTAGGAATCCTTGGTATGAACATCCACTCTAAATAGTCTGTCCTCTCCAAAAGCTCTTCAAGCTTTTCGTAGAACTCCAGCGAAAGGCTCTCATCCCTAACGGGAAGAATTGGCTCCAGGTCATCTAGCGTTTTGTGGTGGGTCAGTATGGCCAGCGCTATGAGGTTTTTCTCACGCTTCCCGTAGTCCAAAAACTGGACGAACGGGACCGACAGAAGCTCGTGGCGGTAGCCCCATTTCCGGGGATTCCGCTGGAATCCTGAGGCGCATTTTCCGATGTCATGTAAGAGAGCGGAGTAAAAGGAAAGTTCGAAGATTCCCGGCGAGAGTTCCTCGAGCCAGGGCATGGCCTTCTTGAGGCTCTTGAGGACGTTGATGACATCTAAAGTGTGACATTCGAGGTAGTTGTGGGGGTTGAACTTGGCGTAGCAGAGCTTCATCCGCTCCACCCGTGGAGGTAAACTCCAATGTCAAGCTCTGGATCATAGGGGGCTTTCCTCGTCTGCCTCCTCCTTTCCGCCCGCGTCCGTGGGAACGGGAGGACGACGAAGGGTTTCACCAACTTTGCCCTCCGTGGAACGCTGGAGTAGTCGTACTCAACCACGAGCGAGTGTATCATCCCGGGAAGGCCGAGGTTTATCGGAACGACTGTGCCTCCCAATGAGGCTTTCATTTCTTCAAGCTCCACCCTTTTTATTTCCTCAACCGTCGCAACGTCGCTCGACCTTCCGAGGAGGAGCTGGTACTTTGGCTTTTTGAAGTGTTCTTCCCACTCATCCGGGAGGTAGAGGTAAAGCTCTGCCCCGTAGTGGAACTCGCGCCTCATTATGTCCGTTTCGACCTTTCCCAGGGCGTAGATTTTCTCGAGGTCGATGCCGATTCCGTTGCTCCTGAAGACGTAGCCGACGTATGGAATCTCCGTTAGATAAACAGGTTCACCCTTCGCGGCGGAGAGCAATCCCTGTATTGTGGACGGCGGTGGAACCGGTAGGGTTGGCTGGTATCCGGACTGGAAGGTTGGAAAGCGGAAGGAAGCCGTCCAAGCCTTGAACTTCACCCTTATCATCGGCTCACCCGTAGTAGGCTTCGATTTCCTTCGCGAACTCTTCCACGGCCTCACCCACGGTTCCGGCGAAAACTTCCACGCCCGAAGCCCTGAGTGTCTCCGGGATTTCCTCGATGTCCCAGCCAAGGGAGCGCACGAAGCCTGCGTCGTAGCCAAGGTAGAGCTTTGCACCCTTTGGGATGACATCCTTCAGGTCTCCAAGCCTCTTTGCAAGTGCCTCCGCGTCGAACCTAACTTCACCCGTTTCCTCGAAAACGAGGTCGCTTATGAAGGGGTTTATCCCGGCATCAACGTTGAGGAGTAAAACGAACTTCGGGGTAACGTCGGTGTGGTACTGCGTCTGCTTCGCCCCGCCGGTGAGGAAGCGGAGGGCTTTGATTGCCTCAGAGGCGCGCTTCTTCCTTATCTCTGGGGACATCACCCACTCCCTTTCGTCCCTTTTGACTCCGAGTTCCTCCGCCAGCTTCTCCATCTCCTCAACCTCGCGGAACACTTCCTCGTTGTTCTTGTTCCTCTTCTTCGGAAGGTCGTCCATGGTGAGGAGGTTCTTAAATCCCGCCTTGCTGATTATCGTGAACCTTCCGACTAAATCAAGGTCGAGCGAGAAGGCCCCCTTGAAGACAGTGGAGTAGAACTCTTGGCTGTATGGAACGGGGTCGCCTTCGTGTCTGGACGCGTAGCCCTCATCAACCGCCAGGGAGTTCCTGTCCGGAAGGACGGAAATAAGCGGGGTGTTCTTCAGGGGCGAAACCCTCGTGACGGTAACGTTCACACCGCCTTTCTTGAAGGCCCTCATGTAGCCGAAGACGTCGTCGTCCGGGTATTTGAGCGGGTTCGCGGCTGTAAAGACCTGTTTCTGCTCGCGGTAGAGCGGGGAAAGCTCCCAGTTGAAGTGCTCTTTCAGTGTAGAGCGCCACCAGTAGCGCCAGGCCTGCGGGGAGACGTAGGGATAGCGCCTTCCACCGCGCCTGAAGGTTTTCACCCTCGTAACGTTCCTGTCCGCGAGGCTCTCGTCTATGCCGAGCATGTTCAGCGCCGAGTGTGGCGCATCTATCAAAACCAAACCTGTCGCAAACCTCATTCT
>WAMH01000250.1 GCA_015522395.1 Thermococcus sp.
CCCTGCTGAGGGTGAGGCTTTCGGAGCCGTTAACGTGCCCCCTGCTCGTGAGAAAGACTAAGAGGACGTCCTTGTAAGGCTCGCTGAGGATTCTAACGGCCGGTGCCTTCACCCACCCAGTTCCGTCCCGGAGCACTGTGACCTTAAACTCCTCCCGTGGAAACTCCACGAACGTCCCTCTGCCCCTTCCCCCGCCTTGGGAGTTCCTCTTCACGTGATAGCTCCTGCTCCTCCCGCTGCTCGTCCAGTAGCCCTCCAGCTCGACCCGTCCTTTTTCGTACTCAATCTCCTCCTGAAAGGCGACTCCGTTCTCCGAGAGCGTCGCTGAGGAGAAAAGCGCCGATGTTTTTCTATTACCCGTGAGGATGATTGTCCCCTTCGAGAAAGCTAGGAGGATAAGGATTACTGGTATCGCCAAAAAGAAGAGCGCGAACCAGAGCATTTCAGTGCCCATCATTTCCCAGGCAACCCAGACGAAGAAGATGGTGAAGGCCCCCGTTGCGAAGACCGCGGCTATTCCGTCCTCTTTCACGAGTACCTTCCTCAACCCTACCACCTTTTGTCCTTTGGCGTCCTTCTTTATTACTTTTGTTCCTCGTATGGCAAAGTTTATCTGTCCGCGATCGAATAGAAAGTGGTGATTATCGTGATCCGCCTTCCCTTCCGCGACGGCTTTTATGATGTCAATCCGGGCAAGATAATATGCCTTGGGCGGAACTATGCCGAACACGCAAAGGAGCTGGTCATGAGGTCCCTGATGAGCCTGTGATTTTTCTTAAGCCCCCTTCCGCCTTAATAGGGCCTGATCAGACGATAATCCTTCCGAAGAAGAGCGAGCGGGTTGATCACGAGGTCGAGCTGGCGGTGATAATCGGGAGGCGCGCAAAGCGCGTCCCGGCGGAGGAGGCAATGGATTACGTCCCTGGCTACACGATTCTCCTCGACATAACCGCGAGAGACCTGCAGTGGTAGGCAAAGAAAAAGGGACTTCCCTGGACTGTTGCGAAGGGCTTTGATACATTCGCCCCGATAGGGCCGAGAGTTGTTGATAGGAGGGAGCTCGACATTTCGAATCTTGAGATTGGCCTGAAGGTGAACGGCCAGCTTAGACAGCTTGGAAGGACGAGCGAGATGGTCTTCAAGGTTCCAGAGCTGATTGAATACATAAGCTCCGTCATGACGCTCGAACCGGGGGACATCATAGCCACTGGAACTCCTGCTGGAGTAGGCCCGCTGAGGCACGGCGATAAAGTCGAGGCCTGGATAGAGGGTATTGGGAAGGTTGAGTTCGACGTTTTAGCCGAGGGTTCGATACTCTGCTGAGAAACTTTTTTAAGTTCTTTCCTTTTGACTTTATAGGGTGGTAGGATGAGGGGACGCTCTGCGGTGTTTGCCCTTCTCCTGGTTGCGGTGGTTCTCTCGGCCGGCTGCATTGAGGGCGGCAACTTCGTTTATTCAAAGGGAAAGGGCCTCTCCTCCGGAGACTCGCTCAGCTATGCCTTCAGCGGCCCGGTGAACCTGACGGTCAAGGTAAGCTCGAACGTCCCCGTTGAGGTTATATAGTAGGGGACAGCGGCGTCCTGAAGGATTTTGGAGAGACAGGGAAGGTAGACACCGCCGTTCAGCTTCCGAGGGGGAAGTGGAAGGTGATAATCAAAAATCCGGGGAATGAGAAGGCAACGCTCGACATAGAGCTGAAAGGTTCGTGAGGTCACTCTATCACGTACGTATGCACCATCAGCCCGCCGTGACCGATTAAGCGATGATGGACGATTTCGAAGCCGTTCTCCTCTATCGCCTTCTCTATCGCCCCCTTCTCCGTCGTTATGAAGACGCCGCGTTTCTCAAGGACTTTGGCAAGTTCGCTGAAGAACTCCATGTAAAGCTTCGGCATCATGCTCTTTCTTCCGATTTTGAGGCCGTAGGGTAAATTGCTCACGGCGAAGTCAACGCTCTCAACGTGTTTGCCCAGCCTCGTCGCATCGCCGAGGACGAATTCTATTTTCTTGTGAACTCCCGCGCTCAGGGCGTTCATTTCAGCTCCGCGAAGGTGCTTGCGGTACTTCTCAAGGCAGACTATCCTTCCAGAGTAGTCCCTCAGGGCAAGCTCTATTGGAATCGTTCCGGAGCCACAGAACGGGTCAATGAATGAACCTCCATCGGGTTTCACCAGCTCTATGAGGGCGTTCGCTATACTAGCCTTTAAGTGAGCTGGATGGTCGTAAACGCGCCACGGCCTCTTATGGAGTGAGGAATCGCCGGTCGTGTCAATCCCGAGGAAAAATGTTTCGCCTACAAGTTCGGCCCTGAAGATCACGGTAGGGTGGTCGAGGTTCACTTTTGGCGTTCCGAAGCGGGAGAGGCGGTCGAAGATTGCCTTCCCAACGGTTTTTGCTATATCAACGCTCGTTATCTCATGCTCACCTTTCCTGAAGCTTCTTACCGCGAAGCTCTCGCTGACTTTGACGTACCTCTCCACTGGAAGCTCCGAGACGAAGTTCTCTATGCGCTGGAGAGCTGCCTCCGGTTCATCTTCGCCTATCCCCTCAAAGCTCGCGCTCGCTATCTCGACTATAACTCTGTGGAAGAGCCTTGAGCGTTCGTTTAGGTAGGTTGCAACGCTCAGCTCCCTCTTCCGTCCCTTCTCGTCGGTGTAGAAGGCCTTGCCGACCTCGGCTAAAACGCGACCTTCAACGCCGAGCGGTCTTTCCTCCACCCGAAACGGAACTCCAAGTTTTGAGAGCAGGCCTTCAACTTCCGCTTTTGCCAAGTCCTCAATCCCCTTTGAAGTCGTCAGGATTAGCCTCATGTCAATCACTCCATTATCACCACTACGCCCTTCCACTTCTTCCCGAAGCACTCGCTCGCTAAAATGCTCTTCCCAGTCAGCTCCTCCAAGAGCTTTATCCCACCGTCGCACTTCTTGAAGCCGGTCGCTATTCCAACGGTGAAGCCCTCTATCTCCCTGATCCCGACGCGCTTCTGGCTGTCCAGCTTGCCCCTCAGCTCGTCCCCGTACTTCCACAGGATCCTCCTCGGGTCGAGGAGCAGGTCTTTCTCAATCCCGTCCAAGACGTCCTCGAAGTCCCAGGTGAACTCGCTCTTCTTCCCTTCCTCCTTCCCGAAGAGGGTGAAGCGACCGGTCTGCCACTCGTGGAGGAACCAGCGTGCGGTTTCCTCCAGGTCGACCTCTCCGCCCGACTTTATCAGCCCCCGTCTCTCACCTATCTTCCTCAGTATC
>WAMH01000251.1 GCA_015522395.1 Thermococcus sp.
ATCCTCTCCCTTGGAACGGCAACGACGAGGTAGTAGCTCTCCGGCGTCGCCCCGACCTCGATCTGAGGCTTTATCTCGAAGGCCGGATGCGGATAGCTCATCTGCCTCCACTCGCCGTCGAGGAAAACGTAAGCTCCAAAGACCTCCTCAACAGGCTCGACCTGGAAGCCCTCCGGCGGGTTCGCCCGGAGTTCCTCGTTGAGCGCAAAGATGCTCCCCCACATCTCGTTCAGAAAATCGTGAACTTCCTTCACCCTCATTTTTCACACCGGAAATGGAAAAGGAAATGGCCTTAAAAACCTTCATTTCAGGCTGTTGAGCATCTCGTTGAGCTGCTCCATTATGTCTGTCTTGACCGTCTCCTCATAGCTGGTCAGCTTGACCCTGTGAACCCCCCCGAGGACGTTGATGTCCAGGAAGATGTCCGCCCTGATCCTGCTCTCCTCCCCGTTCTTCACGTGGAGCTCCCAGACCTTCGGCAGGGCCGACTCGATGATGTAGGTCCTCACATCTAACGTTGCGTAACCCTCTGCGGGTATGATGGTGCCCTTCTCCGTTGAGCCGTACGCCATTTTGATCCCGTTGGCGTAGGCGTCGAAGCTCAGGTTAGCTACTGGGATCGGGAACTTGTTGGGGTTGTAGAGCCTCATGTGTGCCACCAGAACTGCCTTCCCATTCTCCTCGCCGGCCCAGTCAAAGATCGTCTCAACTAGCGCGGGGCTCTCAACGGTTCCCCCCAGGAATTCCTGGCTCTCCGCGGTGAAGTTTAGGTACGCCAGCAAGTTCTCGCTTATGGCTCTCTTCAGGTCGAGGTTTATCGGTATCACCCCCAGGAGCTTGCCCCTTACGATGACACTGACGTTGCCCCTCTGGCCGCTGTTGAGGTAGTTCACCAGTGCCCTCACGAGGTTGCGGTTGTCGATGGTTAGAACCATGCCCAAGTTCGTGCTCAGCGCGCTGTAGTTGAACTCCGTTACCCTTGCCACCGGGATATCTGCGAACTCTATCGTCAGGTTCTCGAGGGAAACCGGTACGAGGAGTGGCCTGTTCATCTCCCCTGAAATCACGATCTCTGTTCTCTCTTCGCTCACGTTTCCCCACCGGGCCTTCAGCTTGGGTTGCGCCGTTATGGCCGCGTAGCCAACGTAGCCAACCCACAGCAGGATCACGAGGAAGACCACGCCCACGATGACTTTCAGCCTCATCCTTTCACCTTCCGTGTATTTCGATCCCAGAGGGTTTAAACGTTTCCATCCCCGGTAGACTTTAAAACCCTCCGCCCTAAACGGATGGGGTGGAATAATGGGGTGGCTCTCATCTCTCCTCTGGGCCTTCTGGTACATCCTTCCGGCCTACGTTGCCAACGGTTCCCCCGTCCTCGTTGGTGGGGGAAAACCCATAGACGGTGGAAGGAAGTGGCGCGATGGAAAGCGCCTTCTCGGTGACGGAAAGACGTGGCGGGGCTTCTTCGGTGGCGTCGCCTTTGGAACCGTTACCGGCGTTGTCCAGTACTTCATAACGCCCGGATTCTACGGTAACCTGAGGACCGCGGTCCTTCTGGCGTTCCTGCTCTCGTTCGGCGCCCTCCTCGGCGACCTAATCGGCAGCTTCCTCAAGAGGCGTGCCAACCTGCCCCGCGGTGCCCCCGCGATAGGCCTCGACCAGCTCGGCTTCCTCCTCGCGGCGCTCACACTGGCCTATCCCGTGAAGCCTCTAACCTCGAGCCAGCAGCTCGCGGTTCTGATACTTACCCCCTTCATCCACTGGGGGGCCAATTACTTCGCCTACAAAATGGGCTGGAAGAGTGTGCCGTGGTAGCAGAGCCGTCGGGTAACCCTTTTTAACTCACCCTCCAACCTCTTTGGGGTGGATGTGGATGAAGGTCACGGTTCGCTACTTCGCGCGCTACCGCTCCCTCGTCGGCAAAAGCGAGGAGGAGCTTGAGGTTCCGGACGGGATAACAGTCGGCGAGCTTGTGGAGATCCTTAAGGAGAGGCACCCGGTTTTGAAAAACGAGGTCTTCGCCGAGGAAGACGACCTGGCCGATGTCAACGTTTCGCGGAACGGCCGCTACGTGCGCTTCGACGAGGTTCTCCGTGATGGGGACATCGTCGCGATATTCCCCCCCGTGAGCGGTGGTTGAGATGCTGAGCGAGAGGGAGCTTGAGCGCTACGACCGGCAGATAATGATCTTCGGAAGGGAGGGCCAGGAGAAGCTGAAGAACTCGAAGGTGGCCGTCGTTGGGGTCGGTGGCCTGGGAAGCCCAGTGGCGTACTACCTGGCCGCGGCCGGAATCGGCACCCTCCTCCTGATAGACGAGCAGGAACCTGAACTTAGCAACCTCAACAGGCAGATACTCCACTGGGAGGAGGACGTTGGAAAGAACCCCAAGCCCCTATCGGCGAAGTGGAAGCTCGGGCGCTTCAACTCCGATATAAAAATCGAGACCTTCGTTGGACGGCTCACCGCCGGGAACATCGATGATGTCCTCGATGGCGTTGACGTTATAGTTGACTGTCTCGACAACTTCGCCACGCGCTTCCTTCTCGACGACTACGCTCACAGGAAGAGAATCCCGCTCGTTCACGGCGCGGTCGAGGGGACCTTCGGCCAGGTGACGACGGTAGTTCCGGGTCTCACGAAGTCCCTCCGCGAGGTCTTCGGAAGTGTAAGGGAAAAAAGCGGGAAGCTCCCCATAATCGGGGCGGCCGCGGGGGTTGTGGGCTCGATTCAGGCCATGGAGGTTCTCAAGCTCCTCACGGGCATCGGCGAGCCTCTGACCAACAGGCTCCTCATAATCGACTTGGCCTACAACACCTTCGACGTCGTTGAACTCAGGTAGTCGGGACCTTCACTTCTTCCTTCACGTTTATCCCCGTTACGGTTATGACCTGCTCCCAGTAACCGCTCTGGGTTATGGTCGCGTTCCCGAGGAGGGGGTCGCTTATTTGGACGCTCGTTTCCACGTCAAAGGAGAGCTTTCCGCCGGCTATCTCACCGTTCCTGAAGTAGAACTCCAGCCTGCCGTTGCTCACCTCCACCTTGGTCTTGGGCGATATGGAAAAGTACTCCCTCGCCAGATCCGTTAGGTCGTAGTCCGGAACGCTGTACTCCATGATCACGAGGCTCCCGTTTGTCTCCGTTGACTCCGGCTTTTCACCGAGGTACTTCCTCGCCAGGTCCACGATGTTGTAGTTCCAGACGACGGCCGCTAGGTTGGTGTCGTTGATCTTTATCCATCCGGTCAGGCCCCTTACGTAGGTTGTCTCACCTATGATTATCCTCGAGGTGTTGGTCTGCGCCCCGTCCGGCGAGCCGATAGCGGTTGAGTTTATCCACGCCCTTTTATCCCTGAGGTCAACGTAGCCCCTTTCGATTATCCTCAGGGTAACGTTGTCAGTCTGCGATGTCCCGTTGGTGGAGATGCTGACGGTCATCTTCAGGGTACCGTTTGAGACGTAGGTGAAGCTCCACACCGAGTTCAGGTTCTCCAGCAGGTCCGAACGGCTGACCTCTTTCTTCCCCTTCGGCTGGGTGGTTGTCTCGATTGACGTGGGCGACGCAACTGGACCGGTCGAGGTTTTTGTGGCTGTCATTGAGGTCGCTGTGGGGGATGTCTTCATCGGGGTCGTCGTTCCGGATGAACCGTTCCCAACGCACCCCGCGATACCCACCACTAGTAGGGTTATCACGATCAGGGCGGCGTAACCTTTCATCCTCTCACCTTAACCCCACTGCGTTCTCGGCAACTTAAACCTTTCCACCGCTCGGTTTTTAATACCTTCACCTGAAACTCCTGTGGTGGAAGCATGAAGGTGAGACTCACAAAGGAACCCTTTGACCTCCACGAGGCTTTGAATTACCTCCTAGTTCCTGAGGCAGGGGCCTACGTCTTCTTCCTCGGCAAGGTCAGGAGCGAGAGCCGCGGGAGGCACGTGAAGAAGCTCGTCTACGAGGCCTACCCCGAGATGGCGGAGGCTGAGATGGAGCGCATAAGGAAGGAGGCCCTTGGGAGGTTCCCGATCATCGACATGCTGATATGGCACCGCTACGGTGAGCTTGAGGTTGGAGAGGACACGATACTCATCATAGCGAGCGCCGGGCACAGAAAGGAGGCCTTTAAGGCGTGCTCATGGGCGATCGACGAGGTCAAGAAGCGCGTTCCAGTATGGAAAAGGGAAGTCACCGATGAGGGCACCTTCTGGATAGAGGGGGACAGGGCAGTTCACGGGTGAGCCCTTCCATTTTTTGCATACTATTGATAATAGTTTATAAAACCGGAATAGAAAAAGTATATATAACCTTAGACGTTTGTACCACTGGTGATGCCCTTGGAGAAGGTCGCCTACGATACCGCCGCCACGATCCTTCAAGATTTCGCGCCCAACGTTGTTTCGATTTCAAAACCCCCCTGGAGCAACAGACCCCACAACGGAAAGCTCAAGAGGCTAATTCTCCAGCTCGGCTCGGGAAAGGGCAGGTTCTCCGAGATTACGGGGATTCCAAGGTCGATAGGTTGCATAGGGAACAACCGATTCCTCCTCCGGAGGGAGCCCCTGAGTGTCGAGCGCGTTAAAGAGCTCATCGGGGAGTTCAAGAAGGCAGGTGGGGAGGAGCTATGGTTAACCAACTACGATAACCTTGATTACCTCCTGTCCATAGCTTCCTACGCCGTTGAAATGGAGATTCCGCAGATTTACGCGGTGGTTCTGCTGGAGGATCTCGATGGAATAAAGCCCGTAGAGGGAGTTCGATTCATAGCGGAGCTCGAGTATTCGCCGGAAAACTTCCAGAAGCTTGAGGCCCAGGGCTGGCTCCACGGGGCCCTGGTGATGATCAGGGGTTCGGACCTCGATGAACTCAGGGGCCTCAAGACCACCTTTCCAGGGGAGATCTACGTCGACGTTCTCTACCCCGGATCCGCCAGAAAGCTGGACTTCAACGTCCTCGAGGTAAGGCGTGTCATGAACCCGAGTACCGAGGCTTACAGCGACTGTCTGGCTGGGACCCTTGCCATAACTGCCGATGGTTACGCCCTGCCCTGCCCCCTGCTAAGGAACTACGTCGTTGCCGACGCGAGGGAGACGGGGATAAAGGGGATCCTACGTAAGAAGAGGCTCAAGGAGTCCTGGAGGTTCACCAGGGACAGGATTGAAACTTGCAAGACATGTCCATTCCGCTACGTATGTCACGACTGCCGTGCCCTAGAGTATCAGGCGACCGGGGAAATAGACGGGATAGAATACTGCCCGATACGCCTTTAGAATTCCAGTATGGAGCGCCAGCCACTCCCGTCCTTTTTAACTCTTCTTTCGTACATCGTCCTTGCGTTTCTATCGTTCATCTCCCTGAAGGCCGGTTCGAAGTACTCTATGAGGAGCTTGTCAACGTAGTTGCTGAACTCCAGAACCCTGCTCCCCAGATCCTCCTTTGAGGAAAAGAACCACTCGAGTATGTAGCCGTGTCCCGGCAGAACCCCCACCATGATCTCGTAGTCCTTGAACCTCTCCAGAACCTTCTCATCGAGTTCGCGGGTTATTCCTATCACGCCCCTGTCGTGGACGTTCATGTCCGGTAACGGGACTATCTCCGCGATTATGCCCTCCTTCCTGAGGCGCTCTATCATGTACCTAACCGTCGGCCGACTCTTGCCGAGTCTCCTCGCTATCTCTGTAATGGGGGTTCTCGCGTCCCACTTCATGATGTCCATGAGAATCGCGTAGTCGTAGCTCAGCTCCCAGTCCCCGAAGTTGTCGTCCCCGCTGTAGGGATAGGCCCTTACCTCATAGTACTCAAAATCGTCGGAGTACTTTGACAGCATCTCCCCCACGAGATCCTTCTGGCCGTCGGGTATCTGGAGGGTTGCTGAGAGTCCGTTCTTGAAACCGAAGGCCGGGTTCACGTAGTTCACAAAGGGATTTTGGGTTATTTTTTCTGCAGTGAGCAGGAGGTCCTCTGAGGGGACGCTCAGAAACGCCACGAAGCTCCTCAGCCCGAGCCTTTTGATGTTAAAACGTGTGCTGACGACAAGGTATTTGCCGTAGTACTTGTCGTACAGTCTCTTCAGCCTGTAGTATTCTATTCCCTCGGCTTCCGCTATCTTCCTTAGGCTGTTGAGTGGATGCCTCTCGAGCAGTTCTACCAGGAACTCAAGCTCTTCCATGTCAGGCCCGTTCATGGTGCCGCCCCTCGAACGGGAAAAGGTTATATCTTTTCATGTATTAAAC
>WAMH01000252.1 GCA_015522395.1 Thermococcus sp.
AAGACGTCTATTCCTACTTCAAGGCTTTCCAGCCAGTCGAGGAACTTCCCAACGTGCTCGTCCCTGAAGATAGCCCCGTGCTGCGGCGCTATAACCCTCGGCTTCAGCTTCCTAACGTGCCTAACCCAGGCCTTTAAAGCCTTTGTAGAACTCATATAGCGCCTGTGAAAACCCTCCATGTGCCTAACGTGTTCGTCAAAGTCCTCAACGAAGAGGTACCACTCGTCCTTTGAGAACGCGGCCGCCCCAATGTCTGAGCTGAAGAGGATTCCGCTCTTCTCGTCGTAGAACGAGAAGTTTCCCGGACTGTGGAGGTAGTGGCTGGGGACTGCCCTGATGGTAGATTTCCCGAGCTTGAAGTCAGCCCCTCTGTCCGGGATTCCAATGGTCCTTCCCGCGCTGAGAACGGCGAGGTGCGGGATGAAGCGAACCCAGAGATCCGAAATTACAAGCTTCGCCAGCGGGGCGTACTCGAACCACAGATTCAACCCGGCCACAACATCGGGATCCTGGTGCGAGTACATGAGGTACTTTATCTGGGTCGGAGGAACTATCGAGGAGACGTTTTTAAGAACCCTGGAGAAGACGAAGAAGCCGCCAGGCTCTATCAGAGCCGCCTCGCTTCCGTCAACGACCAGATACTGGTTCGTGAGGATCCCCTTCTCGTCCTCGCTCTCCTCTATTCCGAGCCAGAATACCTTGTGCTCCCCGTCGTCGTATAGCGGGTAGCTGTTCATGTTCCTTATCATTCAGACACCCCCAACCGGAACCCAGACGTTCACCATGTACGGACCTTTTATCCCGAAGGCTATTTCCATGGCCTTTCTGGCCCCTTCCTCATCCTCGACCTTCACTGCCTTCACCCCATCTTTCCCGCGGTACTCGATTGCCATTATCCTGCTTCCGTTGAGGAGGACTTTGAAGGAGCTTGCTCCGTCGCTCGTTATCCCCGAGATGTAGAGGACGTTCTCTTTCACCGTCGCCCTGAGCTCGCTAACGAGGTCGAAAAATCCGTTATCCCCTATCACGTGGAGACCGCTGTGCACCATTCTGGACTTTGCCAGAAAGTTGGCGACGCTCATCGGATCGGAAAAATCAACGTGTTCTGCTATCTCATGGTGCTCGGTCTTCTCTTCCACCGCAGGTCTGCTCTCCGAGAGCTCCTTGAGTGCGTTTCCTATCCTCTGAACAAAATCCTCCAGGGTCTTGCCGAGCCAGAACTCGCCCTTACCACTGTATGACAGTTCCAGAACGGCCTCTACTCCCTTTTTCCATTCCTTAAGCGTTACAACGAGGGAGAGATGACTCCTTTCTCCGGTTCCATCATAGATATGGCTGTTGTAATCTCTGTGATAGCTGATGCCGTAAACGTCGCGGAATTTGAAGATGAACCGGGGGAGCATTATCTCGGCCTTCAGGCCGTCCTTCATACTCACCCTGACGACGTAGGGCCAGTTCGTGACGAAGGACGGTGAGTCCTCGAGAACCCCCTCAACCGCCTTTCTCGTGGATTCTATCATAACAGTAGTGTTTCTCCTCTTCATTTCGCATCACTTAACTGCCTGTTCATTCTGACGTATATTCCCTCTATGCCCTCCTCAGGCTTTGCGGGCACCATGAAGTAAACGTCGTCACCGTCTCTGAAGGAGTACTCCCTTTCCTCTTCATGAAGGATAACGCTCAGCTCGAGACCGGAAACGACGCCCCCTCTGACCGTTGCGCGCCCGACAACGTGGGGAACACCCAGCTTGGAACCCTCGCTTATCGCGTTCCATACCCTCTGGAGCTCTTCGAAGGGGTCGAGGTCCCACCCCCTCACATTCGAAATTTTCTTGCTTTCGAGAGACATTCAAACCACCTATTGAAATTTTTCCAATTTTTAGATATACCTCTAATCAATGAGGTGCGAATTAAAAACCTTTGGTTCGTTTTTCATAGCGATTTTAGTTTAAACAAAGGGTTATACTCTTTGAATTCGAATTCAGGTTTGAGATGCGAAATGGGCACCTTTAAATAAACCGGGCGCGTATACTAAATGAGGTGCGCTGATGCAGGATGTAGCGTTTAGGTGTGAGAGGTGCGGTGCACCCCTTGAGGTTTCTCCCGAGACGATAGTCGCGGTCTGTCCCTACTGCGGCTACCCGAACCACATTAGCGGCGCCCTTAAAACCGAGAACGTGCGCATTGTCCCGACGCTGAACAAAAACGCCATAGCTCAGGCCTTCTGGAAGCGCGTTGAGAGAGACTTCGACCTCAAGCGGATGAAGAACCTCATCGAGCTGGTTGACGTTGAGGGTCACTACGCCCCCTATTGGGCCGGAACGGTTCACGTCGAGGGTGACGTTGAGTACACCGTGGAGGAAGAGAAGTGCACGAGCTACACTGACAGCCAGGGGGAGACCCGGCAGGAGTGCCACACGGTTGAGCGGCACTACCACGAGCACGTTGACAGGAACCTAAGGCTTATGGGTTCCGCGAGGAGGCAGGTTCAAAGCTTCGGCGTTGATGACGTCATACGGCACTACCGCGAGTCCCCGCCGGACTCAAAGCGGCTCCTCGACCTTGATGAGGACGAGTGGGGGAAGATCAAGCTTGAAATCCTCAACACGGAGATGGACGAGAACCAGGCAAAGCTGATGATGCGCGAGGATGCGGTTGACGTCATAAGGAGGGAGTTCTCGTCCAAATCTGACAGGATAGATTACTTCGATGTCACCGCCGATGAGCCGGAGAACGTTTCACTCCTGCTTCTCCCGATGTGGACCGTCTACTACAAGGTGGAAAACTCGATATTCCACGTCGTCTTTGCTGGCTGGGACGGGAAGGACGTCGCCGCGACGGAGCCGATGCCGATATGGCGGCGCGCCCAGTACCTCACGGGGGCGGTTATGGGCACGATTATAGGCGCCGTTGGGGCCGCCTATGGAGGTGCGGCGGGAGCTTCCCTGGTGGCGCTCCTTGCAACGCTCTTCGGGGCGGGCCTGAGCGGCTACTTCGGGGCCAAGGTTCTCGAGGGCCAGAGAATAGAGCACGGCGGAAGGCTCCTCGGCGCGAGGAGGTGGTAGAATGGAGGTCCAGTGCCCAACCTGTTCGGCAAGGTTTAAGGTTCCCGATACGGTCACCGTTGCCACCTGCCCCTACTGCGGGACGACCTTCCACGTCCACACGGGCGAGGAAGCCGCGGAAGAGCACTACTTCTTCCCGCCGATGAAGAAAGACGCCGGCGGTGTTCTGCTCAAGTTCCTCTCGAGGCAGTACGGTGCTCCGGCAGACATAACCGGGGCAAGGGTTACGAAGAAGGAACTCCACTGGGCTCCGGTTCACTTCTTCTACGCCCACGGCAGATACAGGATTTGGACGACGATAGAGGAGGTCTTCTTTGAGGGCGTTCCCGCAGGTTCGCCGCTTGCCCCCCTCCTCGACGGCTATCCGTTCCCGGTCAGAGGAAAGAGGTTCTTCGACCAGTCCATCGTGGGAAAGGGCAGGTACTACGAGCCTGAGGTGACGAAGGAAGAGGCAGAGAAAAAGGTCTACGAGCACCTTCTCAATGCGCTACGCTCCGAGGCCCTCGAGGAGGACAAGCCCTTCGAGGACGATAACGTTGAGTACGAGATAAAGTACCAGGGGCTGGTTCACTACCCTGTCTGGGAGGTCCACTACGAGTATTCCGGCGAGGAGTTCTGCGGCTACGTCGATGGAACCGACGGGAGGGTGATAGAGGCGAACTATCCCCTAATGAGCGGTGCGAGGAAGAAGGCCACCCTCCTCGGGACGGGACTCATAGGTGCAGGTCTGGTCTTCGGAATAGCGGCGGCAGGTGCCTACGGGAGCGTCTGGGGGATAATCGGCGGTTTGATCTCTGCCGGAGCCGGCTCCTACGGGATATTCAAGAAAGGCTCTGTGAGGAGGAGGACCGTGAGCGAGGTGTCTTCCTCAGGCGGAGGGAACATATACTTCAAGCCGATTTGAGGTGGTAAGATGGGAAAGGAAACCTCGATTGTTGAAAAGCTCGAGCTTGCCGTTCCGGGCTTCCACGGCTACAAGAAAAAGGAACTCCTGAGGGAAGACGACAGGCTCGTCCGCGGCAAGGTCGCTGACATACTCGCCCAGGCAAGGCGCGAGATGGAGAGGGCAATTCAACGCTGTGCAATGGTCAGCTGTGCCCAGCTGATGGCGCTGGACACGATGAGGAAGAAGCTGATGGCCCTTGAGAGCAGGGTCAGACACGCTGAAGCTGGCTACCGCGGCTACTTCGACAGGGTGAAGTTCAAGGAGGAGGAACTAAACAGGCTTATCGAGTACGATGCGAGGATGATAGAGCTGGCCGAGGAGATATTGAACGGCATCGGGGTGATAAACGGACAGGTGGCAAACCCACAGGCCCTCGGGATGGCGGTTTTAGACCTCGACGACAAGCTCAACTCCTTCGAGGAGGTTTTGAGCAAGAGGATGAGCTTCGCGGCGGGTGAGTGAGATGGTGCAGGTAATCGAGTGGGTCAACCCCGGGGAAGACGAGATAATCTGGCGCTACCCGAACGAGGTCATAAAGTGGGGTGCCCAGCTGATAGTCCACGAGTATGAAGTGGCAGTTTTCATGCACGACGGAAAAATCTACGATGTTTTGGGGCCGGGGAGGCACACGCTAACGACTCAGAATCTGCCACTCCTCTACAGGCTAGTCGGCGGAAGCAACAGTCCGTTTAAGGCCACCATCATCTTCGTCAGCACCAAGCAGTTCCAGGGGCGCTACGGCGGGGAGACGCAGACGAGAGAGCTGGCCCCGGTTAAGTACTACGGCGTCTACTGGTTCAAGGTTGCCGATCCGGTGCTCTTCATCACCGAGGTGGTCGGCGGCCAGAGCCTCTACGACACCCGGGATGTAACCAAGTTCATCCGCGCCTACTTCAACGAGGGTATGATGAAACACCTCTCCGCTTACTCAATCGTCGACCTCTTCCAGAACCTCGATATGGTGAGCACTCAGGTGAAGGTCAAGCTGATGGAGGATTTCAGAAGGCTCGGCCTCGAACTGGTCGATGTAAAGA
>WAMH01000253.1 GCA_015522395.1 Thermococcus sp.
ACGTCCCTCGGGCCGACCTCTATCCTCACCGGAACGCCCTTCATCTCCCAGTCGTAGTACTTCCTGCCGGGTCTTATGTCTCTCTCATCGACGTGGACGCGGATTCCGGCGTTCCTCAGCTCCTCCGCTATCTCCCTCGCGTAGGCGAATACATCGGTCTCGGCGTCCTTCTTCGGGATCGGGACTATAACCACCTGTATCGGCGCTATTGTCGGCGGGAGGACGAGGCCGTTGTCGTCGCCGTGGATGGCCATGACGGCAGCCAAAAGGCGCTCGCTCATTCCGAAGGTCGTCTGGTGGACGTACTCATGCTCTCCATCTTCCGTCTCGTACTGGATGTTGTAGGCCTTCGCGAAGTTCTGCTTGTAGTTGTGCATCGTGCCTATCTGGAGCGTCCTTCCGTCGGGCATCATGACTTCTGCGCCGAGGGAATAGTAGGCCCCTGGGAATTTGTCCCAGTCCGGGCGCTTGGAAACTATGTAGGGAATCGCGAGGAACTTCGCGAGGCGGTCGAATATCTCGAGGTCCTCCCTTATCTGCCTCTCTGCATCTTCGTAGCTGTCGTGGGCTGTGTGGGCCTCAAAGAACCTGCTTATCTCCCTCACGCGGATGAGGGGCCTCGTGTGCTTGGTCTCGTAGCGGTAGGCGTTGACTATCTGGTAGACCTTGAAGGGAAGGTCGGCGTGGGAGCGAATCCAGAGCGAGAACATGGAGTACATAGCGGTCTCGCTCGTTGGCCTTAAGATGAGCCTGACGTCGAGCGGGTCTAAACCTGCATGTGTGACCCAGTAAACTTCGTCCTCAAAGCCCTTTATGTGCTCGGCCTCCTTCTGGAACTCGGTTTCAGGGATTAAAGCCGGGAAGAGGACCTCATCATGACCGGTTCTCTCCATCTCGGCCCTTATGAAGGCTTCGATGTTGCGCATGATTTTAAGCCCGTACGGCAGCCAGATGTTCATACCCTTGACGGGATAGCGCTTATCCTGGATTCCGGCCGTTTCGATAAGCTCGTTGTACCATTCGCTGAAGTTCTCGCTCCATTTCTCACGCCTGACTTTTCCCATCTCCACCACCTAAGGGGAAAGTCCCAAAGGCCTTTTTAAGCTTTCCCGGCGCCAGTTCGGTGCGAGGAAAACCTTAAATCCCGTTTCGATAACCGTCTTAAGGTGGTATCATGAGGCCGAGGGTTTTGGTCACGTTTAAGATGAAGAGCAAACCGCTGGAGGAGCTCAAAAAATACGCCGACGTTGACGTCATCCTCTATCCGAGCACTGAAGAGCTGAAGGAGATAATCGGGGAATACGACGGACTCATCGTCTCCCCACTGAACCCGGTTCCAGGCGAGGTTATAGAGAAAGCCGAGAGGCTGAAGGTCATCAGCTGCCACTCCGCCGGCTACGACCACGTTGACGTGAAGAAAGCAACGGAGAGGGGAATCTACGTTACGAAGGTCTCGGGCTGGCTGAGTGAGGCCGTCGCTGAGTTCGCCGTCGGGCTTACGATAGCCCTCCTGAGGAAGATAGCCTACGCCGACAGGTTCATTCGCTCCGGAAAGTGGGACTCCCACAAAACCGTCTGGAGCGGTTTCAAGGAGATAGAAACCGTCTACGGCAAAAAGGTCGGAATCCTCGGCATGGGTGCGATAGGAAAGGCCATCGCGAGAAGAATGAAGGCGATGGGGACCCAAATCCTCTACTGGTCGCGCTCTAGGAAGGAAGACATAGAGAAGGAAGTCGGGGCCGTTTACATGCCCCGGGATGACGTCCTTAGGGAGAGCGACATAGTAATCCTCGCGCTTCCGGCAACAAGGGAAACCTACCACATCATCAACGGGGAGAGGATAAGGCTCCTTGAGGGCAAATATCTGGTAAACATCGGCAGGGGGACCCTCGTCGATGAGAACGCCGTTGCCAAGGCCCTCGAAGAGGGCAGGCTGAAAGGCTATGCGAGCGATGTCTTTGAGAAAGAGCCAGTTCAGGATCACGAGCTTTTCGAATACGACTGGGAGACCGTTCTAACGCCGCATTACGCCGGCCTCTCGAAGGAGGCCATGGAGGATATGGGGTTCCAGGCCGTCAAGAACCTCCTCGCGGTTCTCCGCGGCGAAGTTCCAGACACGCTGGTCAACAGGGAGGTTCTCAAAATCCGCCCGCC
>WAMH01000254.1 GCA_015522395.1 Thermococcus sp.
GTTTCATCGCTCATGGTCGAGATTAAACCGAAAGGCGTTTTTAACTTTGGGGTGAACTTCCAGGGTGGTGGAATGATACCAGAGGAGTTCATCCGCTGCGCCTTCGAGGAGCGCGTTGCCGGGATAAGGAAGCTTGCCAGGGGAAGGTTTGACCCGGAGGCTTTAATCGGCTTCACGAGGCACAACGCGGCGATAATAACCTGTGGGAAAGCAGGCACAAACGGCTCGATCAAGGGGATTGGCTTCATTCACTGTGGTAAGTTTCTTCCCGGAACGATCAATAAGCTGAGGGAAGAGCTTAAGAGACCCTACGATCCGAGAAGGGCTCTGGATTTTCTCCTGAACAAAATCTACGACAACGGCGAGGGGGCCATGGGGTTGAGGATTTACCCATAGGGACCTAAAACCTTAAATATCTTTCACACTACATTCAGATGGAAATCTAAACGGAGGCGATGACCATGGTTGACTTTGAACTTCTCAAAAAGATTATAGAGGCTCCGGGAGTTTCCGGCTACGAGTTTCTCGGAGTGAGGGACGTTGTAATAGAGGCTTTTAAGCCCCACGTAGACGAGATAAAGGTCGACAAGCTCGGCAACGTCATAGCCCACAAGAAGGGCAAGGGGCCGAAGGTAATGCTCGCGGGCCATATGGACCAGATAGGCCTCATGGTGACGCACATCGAGAAGAATGGATTCCTCCGCGTCGCCCCGGTCGGTGGCATTGACCCGAGGACGCTGGTAGCCCAGCGCTTCAAGGTCTGGGTCGGGCCGAACGACTACATCTACGGCGTTGGCGGAAGCGTTCCTCCGCACATCCAGAAGCCTGAGGAGAGGAACAAGGCCCCAACGTGGGACCAGGTTTTCATTGACATCGGTGCCGAGAGCAAGGAAGAGGCCGAGGAGATGGGCGTCAAGATAGGCACCGTTATCACCTGGGACGGCAGGCTTGAGCGCCTCGGCAAGCACCGCCTTGTAAGCCTTGCCCACGACGATAGAATAGCGGTTTACATCCTCGTTGAAGCCGCCAGACAGTTGAGCGAGACCGATGCAGATGTTTACTTCGTTGCTACAGTTCAGGAGGAGGTCGGGCTTAGAGGTGCTAAGGTTTCAGCCTTCGGAATCAACCCGGACTACGGCTTTGCACTGGATGTTACAATAGCGGCGGACGTTCCGGGAACGCCAGAGCACAAGCAGATCACCCAGCTTGGCAAGGGAACCGCCATAAAGATCATGGACCGCTCCGTCATCTGCCATCCGACGATAGTCCGCTGGATGGAAGATCTGGCCAAGAAATACGAGATACCCTACCAGTGGGACATCCTCACCGGCGGTGGAACCGACGCTGGGGCGATACACCTCAACAAGACCGGCGTTCCGAGCGGCGGGATAAGCATTCCGGCGAGGTACATCCACTCAAACACAGAGGTCGTTGATGAGAGGGACGTGGACGCGAGCGTTAAGCTCGTCGTCAAAGTTCTTGAGGAGATTCCGGGGCTTAAGCTCTGACCCCCTTTCCGGTTCTTCTTTCTCCTCCGCCAACTTTAAAAGCCTCCCCTCGTATGAACCCGGTGAGGAGTCTATCAGTGTACAAAGGTGTTCTCAATGGAGACGAGGGAGGCAAGGGTTCCCTTTCGAGCCGACTGGCACTCATTGCTGGGCGTTTCGGCGATGCCTGAAAAGCTGTTCCCAACATTTCCCTATGAGGCGAGGGTCGATGGAGGTGAGAAACCTCTGGTGAAGCTTTCCTTCAGGCGTTTTCTGACGAGGTTCAGCTTTGAGGGAAGCCTTGATTTCACGTTCAACGAGCCCCATGTCACCTACATTCTGAAGGGACTCAGGGGGCTGTTAATCCTCTCCTTCGCGGCTGGGGATTCCGAACTGCTGGCCAGAGCCTCCGCGGATATCCCCGGAGAGAGGAGCCTTGGAAAGAAGCTCGATTTCATAGCGAAGGGTTCCGCACTCGCCGTTGCGAGGATGGCAGAGAGTCACGGAATAACCCTTGGAAAGGCCCTTGGAAGTCCGGAGGACTTCGTGATCGGCGGTTTGGAGCCCTCACTCCTTCCCCACATCGTCAGATACGTCCGGCTTCACACTGGAGAAAGGAGTTTTCTGCTCGAGGGGAAGGGAGGGTGCGACAGGTTCACTATCACCGTGGTTGATGACCTCGTTGAGAGAATGGAGCACGATTCAGGTTCCGGTCTTTCAATAACGGAGATCGAGAAGGGCATCCTCGACGTTGACGAGGTGGACTTTGAGGGTGCGGAACTCCAGGGGAGGTACAGGATAAGGATCCTCCGATCCTAGCCAGTTACCCCCATTTGGGCCCATTGGATTTCTGGTCCTACGTATCTGTTCTGGTTTCTCCCGGCTCAGCACTGCCCCTTCCGGGTTTTGAATGGTTACTCTTTTCGAATTTGTCCCACTCGTACCAGAAAAAGGCCAGTCCCATCGCGAGGCCGAGGACAACGAACGGTACTCTCGACGGCAGGGGAAGACCGCGGTGCCATCTGTAGAGAAGATAGTTCTGATAGATCGTCAGGTAACCAAGCCAGGCTATCAGAAAGGCCTCCACGGTGAGCTCTGCAAGCTTGCCGATCTTTGGATCCATGGGTTCCACCGGCAAAGGTTAAAAGCGAGTCGTTAAAACTCTTTCCCATGAGAGAACCCAGCGACGCATTAGAGTACTTTCCCTACCAGGGTCTGAGGCCGAATCAGCGGGAGTTCATCGAGCTGGTCGCGGAAGCGGTCAGGAACGGCGAGAACGCGATAATCGAGGCACCGACCGGCTTCGGAAAGACGGTGAGCGTTTTGGCCGGAATCCTCCCCTTCGCGAAGGAAGAGGGCTACAAGGTTCTCTACCTAGCCAGAACCCACCGGCAGATGGACCGCGTGATAGAGGAGCTTAAGGCCATAAGCGGGAAGAGTCCCGTCTCGGGCGTCGAGCTGAGGAGCAGGAAGGAGCTGTGCCTCCACAACTACCTGACACAGTTCACAACCGACGCCTACACCGCCATGGTCGTTTGCAAGAACCTGAAGAAGCTCGGAAAGTGCCCCTTTTACGAGAACGAGAAGAAGAAAAAGGCCGAGTTCGAGGAGCTTGTGCGCTTCTTCCTCGAAAGCCCCAGCCACCCGGCCGAGATTCTGAGCTACGCCGAAACGCTCGAGCTTTGTCCCTACGATTTGACCAAGAGAATGGCCGAGAAGGCCGACGTTATAGTGGCCAGCTACCTCTACCTCCTCAGCCCCTCGATAAGGGAGAACTTCATCAGCTCCCTCGACGTTGACTACTCCGACCTTATAGTCGTCTTCGACGAGGCACACAACCTCCCAGACCAGGCGATTTCAGCTTTGAGCGACAAAATCAGCATAAACACAGTGAACAGGGCCATAAAAGAGGCCGACGAGTACAACGAGCATGAGATAGCGAACTTCCTCAGCATCTTGGGCAGGGGGCTTGAGATTCTCTTCCAAGAGAAGTTGGGGAACAAAGACGTTCAGGAAACTCCGATTCAGCCGGAACTCGTCTTCGAGCACGTCGTCAACGTTCTCAACTTCGATACGCGCTGGCTCGTCAAGACACTCAACGATATGGTCGCTATTGGAGATGCAATAAGAGAAGGCCGCATAGAGAAGGGGAAACCCCCGCGCTCCTACATCGGCCGCGTTGGAGAGTTCCTTCTCCTGTGGCTGTC
>WAMH01000255.1 GCA_015522395.1 Thermococcus sp.
TCTGCGGTCAAGAAAAACTGGGTCAAGGTCTCGCTCAAGGGAGAAGACGAAGAGATAAGCGCTAACCTAGTCCGCGAGGAGTTCGGCGAGGTTCCCTACAGCCTCAAGGCCGTTGAGGAGGGAAAGAACTACCGCGGAAGGTTCATCGACCTTGGAAAGGTCGGATATGGAGTATACGTCGACATCGGAATCTTCCGCCCTAGGCCTAAAGATGCTCTCCTGCCCCTCTACTACCTGAAGGAGACCTTCGGCGAGATGCCCGTTCGCGAGATGATAGCCAAGTTCGGCTGGGTTGACAACCTGCCTGTGGAGGTCACCGTCACGGGGGTCGAGTTCGGAGCGAGGGAGGTGGAGCTTGCCTTCAGTAAAGATCAGCTGAAGCGCATTAAGCGCTGGCTTGAAGACGGGCACGACAAGCTCTTCATAGCCGGAACGGTGAGCGAGAACGTGGAGAAGGCCCTAATCCAGACCGGCCACGGCAGGGACGTCAAGAGGATCGAGGAGCTTGGGCTCATGGAGACCCTGCTCGTCCTCAAGAAGGGAACCCAGGCGCCGGGCATAATCAAGGAGATAGGACCCCAGCTCAAGGGAACCGTCATCGGGGCCATCAAGTTCCCCCTGTGACGCCGTGAAGAAGCCTCACGGCTAGGGCAGACACCAGAACGAAGGAGTACTGAAATAGGGCCGGGATGAAAAAGGCCAGCGGGAAGTAGAAGGCCGTTAAAAGGATCAAAAACGCCGTGGCCCCCTTCATACTCATTCTGCCTTTTCTGTTGGCCAGCGCGTAGATGGAGGCGCCTATCGCGAGCCCGCCGTCGAGAATGAACCTCCCAGCCAGGTGCAGGGAACATGGGCTGGGGCTGGGGGGGATCCCAATGGAGAAGCCCACGGTCTCGTAGAGGAGCAGTATCCCCAGGGCTACCGTTCCGAGGTAGGCGTAGTTCCGCAGGTGCCTCTTTGGAAACGCCAGGACGAAGAAAACCGGTATGAACGCCAGGTAGGGGTTTATTGCTATGGCCAAAAGCGTGAACGCAGAGAGAACCGCCGTCTGCACCAGGGCTTTCCATTTCTCCGGGGAAAACGTCACGTTGCAGGCCATGGCAAGCGTGAGCGCGAACCCGGCTAGTCCAAGGGCGCTTCCGTTTATCTCGTCTAGGCTGTTCCTGAACATAGGTGCGATGAAGAGAAGGCCGAAGACAATGAATCCGAGCTCGCGGCCCCTCCTCGGGGCGAGGTAAAACACCAGAGATGCTATTAGGAACACTATGAGCCAGTGTATGAAGACGAGGTTCTCCTCGAGCGGTGGAACGAGCCTGAAGGTTACGCCCATGATGGCGCTGAGCGCAGAGTCAGGGGTCCCCCCAACGGTGAACTCCAGGGCCGAGAGCATCTCCCTAAGAAATCCCTCCGTGAGGAATGGTCGGGGAGAGGTGAGGTACCACACGACGTAGAGGGACGCCATGAGCCCGTAGAACTTTCCGGCGTGGCTTCCATCCCCGCTTAGGGCCGCTAAAAAGACGAGCATCAGGGCGATGAGGGTGACTAAAAACGCCATTCTTGCGTTGCGTGAAGGCCTCCAGACGTTTTCAAAGGCCCTCTCGGTTAGGTAGATGTTGTTCTTGGAGCCCGTTATGAGGACGGTTCCATTGAGAATGATTATGGAGGGAAGAAACGAGGCCTTCGGTGGGAGACCGGTTTCGTTCCAGATTTTCCTCATTAATCGGTTGTTTCCCACGTTTCCAACGAGGACGAGCGTGCCGTTCCCCGGTGTTTTTAGGGTTGAGAGTCTCTCATCAATGTAGTATGCCCATGCGCGCGCCCACGTGTCGTTTCCTGAGACCACAGTGAAGGGTGAATCCGAGTTCAGAAAGGCTTGGAACGCGGTCTCGTTGGGATAATATGTAAGCTGTGCCGCAGCCACTCCTGGCAGGAGGAGAAGAAAGAGGAGGATGGGAACGGCCGCCTTTCTCATGCTCTCCCTCGGCCGGAATAGAGAAAAGTGGTTAAAAAGTTAATGGGCTCACTCTTCCGAGCCCTCGGTTTCCTTCTTCATCTCCTCAAGCTTCTTCACTAGCTTCTCCGCGAGTTCCATGAAGGCCTTGGCCGCGATGGTGTCCTCGTAGAGGACTATTGGTATTCCCGCGTCGCTCGCTTCCCTCGCCTTGAGGTCTATCGGGATCTCACCGAGGAAGTCGACGCCCTCCTTCTCGGCGAGCTTCCTGCCGCCGCCCTTTCCGAAGATGTCTATCTCGTTGCCGCAGTACGGGCAGATGAGGTAGCTCATGTTCTCCACTACCGCAACGTAGGGAACCTCCATCTTCTTCATCATGTTGACTGCCTTTCCGGTGTCAAGCAGGGCAACCTCCTGCGGGGTGGTGACTATCACAGCCGCGTCGAGCTTGAGGTTCTGGGTAACTGTGAGTATCTCGTCGCCGGTTCCCGGCGGGAAGTCGATTATCATGAAGTCGAGCTCGCCCCACTTGACGTCGCCGAGGAGTTGCTTGATGGCCTTCGTCACGAGCGGCCCGCGCCATATGACCGGCTGGTCTTCACCGACGAGGAACCCCATGCTCATGACCTTTATCGGCGTGATCTGTCCGAGGAAGTCGTTCATCGGCGGTATCATCTCGAACCTTCCGTCCTCCATTCTCTCGGCGAGGACGTCCGCCTTTTCAACCCCGAGCATCCTTGCCACGTTCGGGCCGTGTATGTCGGCATCCAAAACGCCGACGAAGTAGCCCTTCTTTGCTAGGGCCGCCGCGAGGTTGACCGCGACGGTGCTCTTTCCAACGCCGCCTTTGCCGCTGAGAACCGCTATCTTGTACTTCCATTTCTCCTGCTTCTCCTTTATCCTCTGCTCCAGCGGGTCAGCACCAAGGCCTTCAACGTTCAGTGTGGGGGCTTTTATCGTCATTCTTCAACACCTCCTCTTTAGACTCCTCCCATGGAACTTAAAAGCTTTGCCCAGATATTTGTCATCACTACCCAATTCTGGGTAAACTCAATGGGAAGAAAGCATGCCCTCCGCGATTCTCTTGACGGCCTCTATGTAGCCATGCCAGTCCATAGCCTGAGCCGCTGCTGGATGGAAGATTTTATCTATCAGCACCGGAGCGAAGATGCCGAGGGCGATAACTAGAATTGCTAAAACCACTTCAACGGCGTTGAGGGTCCAGACTTCCCCAGTGTTCCATTTCGCTTTTTCCTCCCCTCCATGACCGTGCCCCTCGCTCGGCTTCCCGCGCCAGAGGTAGATGAAGGCCTTGAAGTAGGCCCAGGCCGCTATGGCGCTCGTTATGACAACGACAGAGGCCAGCCATGGACTCACCTGCATCAAGGCGTCGAAGATGAGCATCTTCCCGAAGAAGACGTTGAGAGGCGGAACGCCAACGAGGCTTAGCGTAGCTATTCCAAAGAGGAAGGCGTTTACGGGCATGGCCCTTCCTATCCCTGCCAGCTCCTCGATCCTGCTCGTCCCGGCGCGGTAGATGAAGGCCCCTACTGTAAAGAACAGGAGCATCTTGGCTATGGCGTGGTTGACGAGGTGAAAATCCACCGCGATGAGGGCCAGCTGGGTTCCGACGCCGAGGGTCATGAAGAGGTAGCCCATGTGAAGTATGGTCGAGTAAGCTATCAGCCGCTTCACATCCCTCTGGACGAGCATCATAATCGAGCCGAGGAAGGCCGTTGCCGCCCCGAGGGTGAAGAAGACGAGCGAAAGCGTTCCACCAAAGGGGAGGCCGTGGAAGAGGGTGTAGAGGTACCTCGCCAGAACGTAGATGCCGGCAGCCTCGATGAAGCCGCTCAGCACCGCTCCAACCGGTATTGGAGCGCCGGAGTAGGCACTCGGCAACCAGTAGTGGCCCGGGAAGATGGCGCTCTTGACTATCACCATCGAGATTGTAAGGGCAAAGAAGAGGGCCAGAGCGAGCGTCGGGTCTCCAAAGAGCCTGGTCGTTACCGGGAAGCTTATACCGTGGAACTTGGCACTTAAGTCTGCCATGTTGAGCGTTCCGAGGGAGGCGTAGACGAAGCCCAGGGCCAGGAAGTAGAGGCTCGTCGCGACGGCACCGCTGATGCCGTACTTGAAGGCGCCCTCTATTGCCTCGCTCCTCGTCCTGTAGAAGCCCACTATCGCGTATGCACTCGCCCCCATGACCTCGAACATGACGAAGAGGTTGAATGCATCGCCCGTCATGAAGGCCCCGAGGTTTCCAGCCTCTAAACCCAGGAGGAAGGTGTAGAAGAACTCCAGACCGTTCCACTCCGACAGATACTTAGCCGAGTAGATTCCAGCTAAAAGGAAGCCGAGCGAAGCCGTGAGGACGAGCGTCGCCGAGAACCTGTCCACCTCGAAGACTATACCTATCGGGGCTATCCAGTTGCCGAAAGCATAAACGAGGGGTTCGTTTGAGGAGTAAGCTTTGCCGAAGAGCCAGAGCGAGGCCAAGAAAGCAGTGGTGAGGGCAACTAATGCATAGCCTACGATGACCTTCCTGTTCTTCCGGGTTGCGATGGCTGTGAAGGGCAGGAAAAAGGCGAAGCCGAGCGGTATGATGGGAACGAGTCCAACCTCCATGCTCTCACCTCAGTCGAATATTTTCTTCGCGTAGTCCTCGAAGTAGGCAACAACGTTCTCCTTAACTTCCCTCTCGTTGAGCGTTGAAACGTCAATCCAGTGGACGTAGAGCCACTTCCCGTCGTCGCTTATGTCGACCACTATCGTCCCCGGGGTGTTGGTTATCGAGTTGGCAACGAGAACCTTCCCGTAATCGCTCTTCACATCGAGCGGAATTCTTACTATGCCAGGGTTGGCTCGCAGAGTGAAGATTCTCTTCGCCACGTCGATGTGGGTCTTGGTTTCCTCGATGATGAAGTAGCGGAGGCCGTAGACTATCGCGTAGAACCACCTCCTCGGAGAGAAGAACTTGGACTCGTTCCTCACCAGCCAGTGGCCGACGAGGAAGGAAACGATTAACGCCACTATCGATCCCGTTACGATGTCGTACTCACTCACCGAACCTGTGTAGAAGAGGTAAACCGCTAAGACTACAACGAAGGTAGCCGGCGAGAACCTCCCAAGCGGGTTCATTCTTCCTCACCCCCAACTATCTCGGCCATGTCCCTCGCATCGACCGTTCCGTGGAGGCGGTAGAACTGTATCGCGTAGGTTGTTAGGAGTATGTTCATGGCCATGCCTATGACGACCGCGGTGAGCACTAAAGCCTGCGGCACCGGGTCAACCGCCCTGCTCAGGAACTCCTCGAAGGTTATGTGGCTCTCGTAGATGGGCGGGAAGACCGGGAAGACGAGGCGGTAGCCGATGAGTATGAAGAGCATGTTTATCGCATCTCCCATGACGTTGAGCATGATGATCTTCTTGATCAGGTTGGAACGGGTGGCGACGCCATAGATTCCTAAGAGTACCATGGCGAAGAGCGTTATCGTGATGTAGGCAAGGAGAAGGCTAATCATTCAGCTCCCTCCTGAGAACGTTTTTGAAGACCCACTCCGGAATTCCAAGGACGAGGAAGACGGTGAGAAAGCCGAAGGTGACGGCGGTGTACTCGCCAACGTCGAGGTTGAAGAGGCCCGCTTCTCCGGGCAGGAGGTTTATCTCAAGGATTTTGCCGCCGTAGAGGAAGACCGGAGCCAGGACCGTCGCCAGGATTAATGCCAGACCAACGGCGTAGGCTGAGATGGTGTGCCTGAGCGTGAGTCCCTTCCTCTCGAGCGTGAACTTGCTGAAGGCCGCGAAGAGGAGCAAAGCGGCAACGGCCATGGCCGAACCACCCTGGAAGCCGCCGCCGGGAGTCAGGTGACCGTGAAGGGCTATCGAGGCGGAGATGGCGATGATCATCACCACGACCAGCTTGGTCGTTGCACGCACTATGAGGTCCATTTTCCTGTGGGGCATCGTTGCCTCAAGCTCCCTCGCCTGCCTGAGCTGCTCCCCATCGAGGCGGAGGACGCTCAGGGCGCCCATTATGGCCAGGAAGAACACGAAGGTCTCGAAGAGCGTATCGAAGCCGCGGTAGTTCCAGACTATCGCTGTGACTACCTCGGGGCTGTGGCTGGTCAAGCCCTCGTGGGCGAAGGAGTGGCTTAAGTAAAACTCACCGAGGGGCCTAAGTTCAGTCCCACCGAGGCCGAGGACGTTTCTGGCAGTCACGGCGTAGGCTATAAAGAGGAAAGCAATGAGGAATGAGAAAGCCACTACTGCATCCCGCTTCATTCTCCCACCTCGTATCTCTCGGTCTTGCTTATCGCGAGGATAACGAGTGCTGTATAGGCTCCGACCGCTATGGCGAGATAAGCCAAGACTATGTCAGGTGCCGCTAGAATGTAGAAGCCCAGCGCGAAGAAAGTGGACTGGACGGAGCTTAAAGCTAGGGCCTTCAGCAGGTCGTGCTCCTTCATGGCGAGATAACTGAAGACGAAGCCGAAGGAAACGACTATGACGAGGATGAGGAGGTGAAGCTCTATCATCTCCTGACCCTCCTGAAGGAGAACTTGGGCTCTTCCTCTTCTTTCGGTAGTCTCTCCTGCTCGCGAACGAGCTCGGCAACGTCGCTCCTCTTCGGCAGGTCCTCTTCAAGCTGGTCAACGGCAAGTGGTGGTTTTCGTCCAATCCTGCCGAAGTATACAGCGGAGACGAGGGAGTGTGAGCCGGTCGGGGCTATGAGGAGTATCAGAACGCCAACGGTGAAGGCTATGCCCGCCATGAAGAACCTCTGGCTTCCAAGGGGGTGGTAGACGAGGGCAACCAAACCTGCGCCAAAGACTGGTAGAGCGGCGCCTCCGATGGTCCCAACGGTAGCCGCGTGGCTCCTCATGTAGAAATCCGGAAATCGGAGCATCCCTATGGCAGCTATAAGGTCGTAGATTGCCCCAAGGAGGATAGCGATCGAGCCGATGATGAAGATTACCTCCTCTATCATACCTCCACCTCCCCGTAGAGGACGTACTTGGTGTAGTACAGGTCGAGCATGAAGGCCCAGAGAGCGAGGATTATGGCGCCGCTCGCGAGCATTATCGACTTGAAGTAGATGCCGAGAACCACCATAAAGGCAGCCATGTCGAAGGAGAGGCAGTCCACGGCTAAGATAATGTCCGCGGTTGTAGGTCCCTTGATCGCCCTTATTCCGTAGAGGATGAACGCTAAAGCGTAGATGACCGCCGAGAAGTAGAGGACGTTGAGGAAGGCACTCTCAAAGTTCATGCAAACACCCCCAGCAGGACTATCAGTAAAGCCATCGCCACCGCGAAGCCGCCTATGAGAGCGTTCATGTCGAGGTTCCTGCTTCTGCCCCACTGCGCAAGTCTTTCAACGGCCATTATCAGCGGCATGAACATGGCCTCGTCGAGGTGCCTCGTAGGGTAGTCCATGGCGTCGTCAACGTCATTTACATCTGGCAGCTCGTGCCTCGGAACGACCTTGATGACGGGCAGGACGTAGGTTATGTAGGCCCTTTTGAACTCGTCCAGAAAGAAGGTGAAGACCTCCCTCAGTATGTCGCCGACGTTGTAGAATATCAGGAGCATCTCGCTTGCTCTCTCCGTTGGGACCCTGCCGAGCTTCCAGCCGGCTATTGGGGCGGCAGTGAGGAGTGCCACCGCCAACAGGAAGGACGGAGAGGCGAAGAAGATCCCGGCAGGACTCCCTGGAATCGAGCCCCTTATTTCCTCTATGGCCGAGGCCAGCCAGGGGTGGAGGAGGAGAGGGAAGACGGCGACTGAGAAACCCGCTATCGCGACGATTCCGGTGACGGTTCTTATCATGAGCGGTATCTCTTCCCTCTCGACCTCCCTCTTGCATAGCTCCCTGTTGAGGCGCCTTATCTGGAGTATCGAGGCCATCGGGAAGAGGCTGAGGAAGGCCACCGTCAGCATCATGAGCCAGAGGAGGATGTCCTTCGACATGGCGATGCCCTCAAAGACCGGCCACTTGGAGACGAAGGCAGCTAGCGGGGGAAGGCCGGCCATTGAGAAGGCCGAGAGTGAGATGAGGAGAGAAATCACGTGGCCCCTGAGGAGCTTCCTGAGCGAGCATATGTTGGGCTCCTCGCCGTAGTGTTCAATTGCTCCGAGGCCGAAGAAGACCGCGCTCTTGTAAATCGCCTGGTAGAGGATGTGCAGGAGGGCACCCATTAGAACTATCGTCCCCGCGGTCCCACCGAGAACCATCGAAGCGCCGAGGGCGAAGAAAGAGATTCCAACGTCCATAATGCTGTGGTGGGCGAACTTGCGCTTCATCCTTATCTCGCGGAAGGAGTAGAGCGTGGCAAAGGCCGAAACGGCCCCCAAGGTGGCTATG
>WAMH01000256.1 GCA_015522395.1 Thermococcus sp.
TCCATTCCCCTTCTGTAAACCCTGAAGTGGGAGCCGAACTTGAGGGCGGACTTGACGGTGTAGCCCCTGTCGCGCAGGTCGGTGTAGACGAGCAGCTTTATGTCAAACTGGTCGTCGCGCTTCCGGCCGAGTTCTACCAGATCCCGGAAGGATAGCTCCCTCTCACCGTCGAAGACCCTTATCTTGCCCTTCTCCATCAGGTAGGCCGCCTCGATGAGGGACAGGAACAGCTTCCCGTTCACGACCTCCCCAAAGTAGCGCTTGTTGTAGAACTGGTTGATAGCTTTCTCGCGCTCGCTGAAGACCCTGTCGCCGCTCAGCTGGAAGATTATCGGTTCCTTCAATTACGTCCACCCCACTCCTCAACTGGAAGAAGCATATAGTAAGCATCCTCACCGTCAGCGTAGTAGCCCATTATTCTTTTAATCCTCCTGAATCCAAGGCTCTCGTAGAGCCTTATTGCTCTCTCGTTGCTCACGCGAACCTCCAGGCCGATGTAGCGGGCGCCCTCGTTTATTAGCCTTTCAATAACCTCCGTCAAAAGCGCGGTGCCAATGCCGTTGCGCCTGTATTCGGGATCGACGGCAATGCTCATTATGTGGCCTTCCATGTCCGGACGGAGGTAGCCCATGACGTAGCCTATTACCCTGCCGCCGTACTCGGCGACGAGAAACGTGTCGGGGTTGCTCTCAAGGAACGTTAGGAAGATACCTCGGGGGTACTCTTCGTTAAAGGAAGCGCGCTCTATTCTGACCACTTCAGGGATATCAAAGAGCCTGGCCGGCCTTATCGAGACCATGGCCAGAGGTATTTTCCCGCCCGCTCGTCTGATGGAAACGCTCATGGTATCATCTTGGGCACCGGACTTTTTAAGCTTAGGCCCGAAACCTTTAAACGGCTGGACAAATAATCCGGCGCCATGAGAAGGTGGCTTCCCGCGCTAACCGCGCTCTCGCTTGCAGCACTGTTCCTCGGCGTTTACGTAGGCTCGGTGAGCATCAGCCCGTCCAGCATAACCGCCTCGATTGCCTACGGAATAAAAGAGGTTCTCCACGGCTTCTTCCCATCAATAAACCCTGGCGAGAAGCCGGGTTACTTCGTTATCGTATGGGAGCTTCGCCTTCCAAGGGTTCTGCTGGCTTACCTAGTCGGACTCAGCCTGGCTGGAGCCGGAACCGCGAGCCAGGCGCTCTTCCGGAATCCCCTCGCGGACCCGTACATCATCGGAATAAGCGCCGGGGCAGGGCTTGGAGCGGCACTGGCCTCCGTCTACTGGCCGGCCCATATGGGGTTGGCGGCCCTTGTTTCGGCGATACTGTCGGTTCTCGTCGTCTACTCAGTCTCGAGGGTTGACGGGAAGGTTCCGATGGATACCCTCCTGCTGGCCGGGATAGCCTTCGGCTTCCTCGCGAGTGCTGCGACGTGGTACGTCCTGATAAGTAACCAGAACAGGGCAACGCTCACGTGGATGTGGCTCATGGGGAGCTTCAACGGGGCAACCTGGGCCGACGTGGGGGAGATGACACTCGTCTCCGCCCTCGGACTCGGCTTTCTCATCTGGAAGTGGCGCGAGCTGAACCTCGTCCTCCTTGGGGAGGAGAGCATAGCCCTCGGCCTGGATCTCCACCTCTACAGAAAGCTGTTCATCGGCGTTGTAACCCTGCTCACGGCATTTTCGGTCTCAACAGCCGGAATAATCGGCTTCGTCGGGCTTATGGGACCACACATAATGAGGCTCCTCCTGGGACCGAACCACCGGGAGCTAACACCGGCGAGCGCGCTCTTTGGTGGGGTTCTTCTCGTTACGGCCGACCTTATAGCCAGGATTCTATCGAGGCCGACCGAGATCCCGGTGGGCATAGTGACTGCCATGATGGGTGCGCCCTTCTTCCTCTACCTCCTGATGAAGCACAAGAGGGGGGAGCTTCACTCATGAGGCTGGAGGTTGGCGTTTCTTTCTCCTACGGCGAGAAGAAGGTTCTGAAAAACGTCGGGTTCACGGCCGAGAGGGGAGAACTCCTCGCGATAATCGGGCCGAACGGCGCCGGCAAGAGCACCCTTCTGAAGGTCATGGTGGGCATCCTGACACCAACGGGAAAGGTCAGGCTTGATAGGAGAGACCTAATCAGAATGAAGCCCCGCGAGAGGGCCAAACTGATAACCTACGTGCCGCAGAGTTCCTTCCCGGAGTTCGCATTCACGATAGAGGAATTCGTGGAGATGGGAGCCTATGCAACGAGAGGCGACGTTGAGAGCGCGCTAAAGCGCGTCGGCCTCTGGAAGAGGCGGAGAGAGCCTGTAA
>WAMH01000257.1 GCA_015522395.1 Thermococcus sp.
GAATGATAATCGCCTTTGACTTCGACGGAACGCTCGCTGACACCTACTGGTGCATTGAGGAGGCATTCAAGCGCGCCCTTCAAAAGCGCTACCGCTGGCTCCCCGGAAAGGCGCTCTGGGCGAAGCTTCTGACGAAGATAGAGCTTCAGTTCGAGAGGCCGACCTTCGGAGGCCACAAGAGGAAGACGAAGGCGCCGTTCTTCCTCAGGACGAAGTTCTTCGAGACGTGGTTCGAGGAGAGGGCGAAGCTGACGAAGCCGATAGACGACTCCCCGGAACTGCTCAGGAGGCTCAAAGAAGAGGGGCACACCGTTATCTCTTTCTCCGCCGAGGACTTCATAGACGGCATGAAGGCCAGAAGGCTGAAGATGATGGGAATCTACGACCTCTTTGATGACGTTATCGTCTTTGGGCACGAGATGACGCTGGATGAGGCATTCAAGCTCGTCCGCGAGAAGTACGGAAACGAGACCTTCATCTGGGTGGACGACAAGCCCTGGCGCTTCATCGGCCACGGCGACGAGAACACGGAATACGTCTGGTACTACTTCCCGTTCACTGCTAAATTCATCGAGAAGAAGCGTGAGAGGCTTGCGCTCATACCCCACCTTCACATAATACGGGACCTTTGGAGCATCTTCGACGTCATAGAGAGGGTAAAGAGAGAGCGTTAACCCGAATCAGCGTTGGTGTATTCAATGGTGTCCTCGACGAACTCATCGTAGGTCTCGCCGTCCACTTCCTCAAGCTTCATTGAGAACTCCCTTCCCAACGACCATCTCACAGCCACGTTTCCCCTGTCGGTCTCCGCCACGACCAGTCCGAAGGGAAGGTCGCCGGCCCAGTGATGCTTCGAGAATGCTATCTTAAATCCCCTGCGCTTGAGTTCTTTCAGTATCTCCTCATAGGTTCTGCCCGGTCCGTAGGGACTCTTGACGAAGCCAATATAGGCCATTTTTACTCACCATTGTTCCATTGAGGGTCAGATTTAAAACCTTTTCGGTTCCCCTAACAAAGCTTAAAAGCCGGTGGGGGAACCATTGTACATGAAACCAGTTCCACTGCCGGAGAGGGCGCTCAAACTCGGGAGAAACCTTGTCGTAGCGGACCTCCACCTCGGCTACGAGGTGGCCATGGCGAGGGAGGGCTTCTACCTTCCGAGGGTGTTCCACGAGGTAGTTGGAAGGCTGAAGGGGGTTATTGAGGGGGAGAAGCCGAAGCGCCTCATCATAGACGGCGATTTAAAGCACTCCTTTGTCCCCGAGTGGCGCGAGAGGGAAGAACTCAAGGCCTTTGTGGATGAAGTTTCCCCTCTCGTTGATGAGCTTGTTCTGGTCAGGGGCAACCACGACGTTGGAACGCTCTGGCTGAGGGAGCTTGGCGTTGAAGTGGTCGATGAACTCGAACTCGGTGGATGGAAGCTCGTTCACGGGCATAAACTCGTCGAGGGCGAGCGCTTCATAATCGGGCACGAGCATCCGGCTGTAAGGCTCCGTGACGAGGTGGGGGCGCTCGTGAAGGTGCCGGCCTTTTTGATGAGCGATGAGCTTGTAGTCCTCCCGGCCTTCAGCCCCTGGGCCTACGGAAACGACGTGCTGAGGGAGATAGTCTCACCCTTCCTGAGGGCATACGACGTCTCAAGGGCGCGCGTCCTCGTCCCCCTCGAGGGAGAAGTCCTCGATTTCGGGGAACTCGAGAGGCTCTCCAGAGTACTGCGGAAGCTCAACTCCGCAAACCTTTAAACTCCAAAGGAGTAACTCCACCGGTGGTAACGTGAACGCGCTCAGTGCCCTCATATTCTTCGCCTACGGTCCAGCACTGGCAATACTGTGGTACTTCTATCACGCGGACAGGTACGAGCCCGAGCCGAGGCGCTACGTCATAGGTACTTTCCTCCTCGGTGGAACCCTCTCCGTTGGCATAGCCTACATCCTGGAGAGCGTACTGACGGTCGGGGGCATGATCCAGCCCCTTCTCCCGACGACAGCTTTTTATGTTGCTTTGGTGGCAGGCCTCGTGGAGGAGCCATCGAAGGCGCTGGCTATAAGATGGCCCTTCAAGGCCGGCCAGATGGATGGCATCATGGACGGTCTTGTCTACGGCGCCGCGGCAGGTCTTGGCTTCGCCGCCACAGAGAACTTCATGTACGGCCTCGGCTGGGGCCTCGGGGTCACGCTGATGCGCGCATTCCTAACGCCCTTCGCCCACGCAACGTGGAGCGCGATAATCGGCGTCGGCTACGGCCTGAAGGCGGAGGGAAAGGCAGACTCCCTGACCGGCTACTTCCTGCTGGCGATGTTCCTCCACTTCCTGTGGGACTACTACGCATTCCTGAGCGCGACGGTTCCGGCTTACAACATCGTCCTGATAGTTCTGCTCGGTGTCAACCTGGCCATACTGAGGTACTTCATGATAGCCGGCCTCGCGGAGGACAGGTCGAGGCTGCTCTACTACTGGTTCAGGAGGGGTGTTTGAGATGGGCAAGATTGAGGACGCGCTCTTTGAGGCCCGACCCTACGTCGAGTACTGGGATAAGCTTAAGGAACTCGTGGAAAAGCTGTGGAACGGGGCGGGGAGCGAGGAGGAGTTCATCAAGCGGATAAAGGAGGAAATGGCAAAAGCGGAAGAGCCTTTCAAGACGGACCTCAGGATATTCCTTCAGAAGTTCGAGTCTCCCTGAATCCTCCACTTTTTGCTAACCTTTTTGATGAATACGTAAAATCTGAATAGGAAAAGTATTTAAACCCCGATTTTGAAGTTCTCTCGAAAACAATTGGAGGTAGTACTATGAGGAGACTCGTCGCAGTGCTTCTCATGGTGGCCATTGCTCTCGCCAGCGGGTGCATAGGGAGTGGAGTTGGGCTCACCGAGGAAAAGGTTTTAAACGCGGTTCAGGGCATAGACACAGCCAAATACGCCCAGAACTTCTCCATGAGCATGTACTTCATCGAACCTCACACCAACAGGACAGTCAACTTAACGGCCTTAGGTCACGTTACGGGAGTCTTCAACAGGACGGCTAACGTTGAGACCGGGAACATGAGCATGAGGGTTCACGCCTCTGGCATGAACATCACCCTCAACTGGCCCTACTTCATCAACGGAAGCACCGCGTACTTTAAAATCGACGGCAGGTGGTACCGCGCAGAGCAAGATGACCTCTACACTGAAGCCAGCGGTTCACTCAACGTCAAGTACATCGAGAACCTCCTTAAAACCAAGAATGTAACTATTGAAAAACTCGCCGACGGCTACGCCTTCAGGGTGAACGTGACCTTCTGGGAGTACGTGAAGGCCACCAACCAGACCTCTTACCTGAGGGATAAATGGGGCAACGAGAGCCGCGTCAACGTAACGACCCGCTCGGGATGGGTAGAGGTTCATCTGAGGGAGGATGGCACCCCGACGTTTATCGAGACATATATGAACCTGGTTTTGTCCATAAGTGGCCTGAACGGGGAGGAAATCGACGTCCACATGGTGATACACAACAGCGTTTCCCTCTTCGACATCAACGGGCACGTTGAGATAAACGCTCCGGAGGGAATAAATAAAGCAAAAAACCTTGAAGAGGCGCTCTGGTGACAGGGGCTTCAAACTACCTCAACAGTAATCCTTATTACCCCCCCGATCTCTTCTTTTCTCAAAGTTGTTTTCACAACCTCCGAGGGCACAATCGTTGCGGGCCCTGTTTTCTTCCCGATCTCGGGAATCCTTAACCCTGCTTCCTTCACGGGTTTTGATACGCGGAGGTATATCCGGGCGTCCCTCTCACCGCTGATCCTCTGTGGAATCACAGCGAGGACGTTCTCCCCTGCCTCGACGGGGATCCAGAGGGCGCTCCTGATGCCGCCGTTCTCGACGAACTCGTTAGCACCGCAAGCGGCAAGCTCACCCTGATCCATCGCGATCCTCGGGTCGTAGATGGTCATCAGAGCGCTCCCCGCGACGAAGATTCCCGGGATGGTCGTTTCAAGCAGTTCGTTTACCACAGGTCCCCTCGTCGCGGGATCAATCTCGGCTCCGAGCTTCACGAGCTTTTTAACGGCCGGAACCGGCTCAACTCCAACGATCAGCGTATCGGCATCAAGCCATACCTCACCGTCGGGCTTTACAACCCTAACGCGCTCGACCCTCCTCAGCCCGCGGACCTCTGACACCTTGGAGCCGGTATATATCCGAGCGCCAAGCTCCGAGAGCCTGCTCAGGTAATCCTTGGAGCCAAGGGCGTATTCCGCCTCCTCTACTACAGCGGCCACTTCGGCACCCTTTTCGGCCAGCTTCACGGCCAATGCCAGGGCGGAGTCGTTCGAGCCGCTGACAACGACTTTCCTTCCTGGAAGTGCTCCATAGGAGATAAGCTCCCTTGCCTCCCCAACGGTATAAACCCCTGCCCCGCGGTCGCCTATAATTCCTGCCTCGAAGGCGTGTCTCTCACGGGTTCCGGCGGCGTAGATTATCGCTTTGGCCCAGACAAGCTTTGTTCCCTCAGGGGAGGTGAACACAACGGCCTTCTCCATGTCGGAGTAGTTCCTGATTTCGATGACTCTGGCAGAGGTTAGAAAGTCAACGCTGCTTCCTTTAATCCCCTCCACAAGTTCTGAAGCGAGCTTTTCGTTGCACCGCCTCAGGTTTTCACCGAGAACGGGATTCTCGTTGAGGAGCAGAACCTCAAGCCCAAGCTCCCCGGCCTTCCTCGCCGCGGCCATTCCCGCGGGCCCACCACCTATGACAACGACATCGTAGTTAAGCATCGGAATTTGAGGGAACATCATCATGCCTCATTCCTCCCAGTGGGGCTTACTCCGACCTCACTTCCGGGGCCTTTGAACGTCACCTTCCACGGTTCAACGCCAAAGCCCTCCGCCAGGAGCTTCACGACCTTGGGCCTGCAGAATGCCCCCTGGCACGTTCCGGTCATGGCCTTGGTCCTGAACTTAATCGAGTCGAGGCTGGGCGTTTTAACGCCTATGAACTTCATCCTCTCGATTGCCTCCAGAATGTCCCCCTCGCTGACGTTGTTGCAACGGCACACTATCTTTCCGTAAGCTGGATTCTTCTTTACAATCTCGTTGACCCTCTCCGGCGGGAGCATGAAGAAGTGCGTGATTTCCTTCCGGTAGGGGTTCCAGTTCTCCTTCTCAACGAGCTTGATTCCAAGGTCGCGCTCGATTATCCCTGCAACTTCATAGGCTATCGCCGGTGCGCTCGTCAAACCGGGTGAGCGGATTCCCGCGACGTTTATGAATCCAAACACCTCTTCC
>WAMH01000258.1 GCA_015522395.1 Thermococcus sp.
GAGACAAACTCCCAAAGGGCCATAAGCGCAATGTAGCCGATCCAGGCGGAGCCTGGCAAACCCATGAAGAACCAGTAATTGTACATCACCGTCAGGAAGAGGGGATATGCAAAGGCAAAAACCCTAAGGAAAGCCTCAGAAAGAGGATAAGACGAAGGGCATGCCCGACGGCCCCATCAGCTTGGGAGGTGTTCTGAACGGTGGCCACTTCCATCCCCAAGCCCGCCAATCGCTAATCCAAAGCCCCCAAGACCCTCCTGTATGAGCCCTCCGAGTAGAGCACGAGGTAAACCCTCTCGACGCTCCTTGCTTCCTTTGAAAACTCCTCAACGACCTCTTTAAACGTCTTCACAACCTCTTCAAGCGGGCAGCCGTAGATGCCCGCGCTTATCGCTGGAAACGCTATCGTTCTAACGCCAAGCTCTTCAGCCTTTCTCAGGGCACCGAGGATGGCCTTCTTGAGCTTCTCCTTCTTCTCTTCGTCCCAATCTCCACCACAGTACGGCCCGACGGTGTGGATGACGTAGCAGATTCCGTGCTTTTCAAGCCTCAAGGCAGGTGTAACCACAACCTCGCCGTGCTCGATGAAGTCCTTTCCAAGCTGTTCCCTCATTGCCTCTTTGCTTATCATGATGTACTCTCTTACATCCCCTGCGGCGGCTTTGGCTATAGCGTAGGCGACACCACCACCGTGCTCAAGATAGCGGTTTGCCGCGTTCACTATTGCCTCGGCTGGGAAGCGGGTTATGTCGCCTTTAACGACCTCAAACTCCATACTCTCACCGAGAAAAGTAGGAGGTGAAAAATTTAACCCTAACTCAAGCCAGCTTCTCTATCGTCTTCTCGACCTTGTCCAGAATCTTCTCCTCGTCGAGCGTGAGCACCTCTCCATCGAGCATTAAAACCTTTCCGTCCACTATCGTTGTCTCGACGTCGTTTCCGTTGGCAGAATAGACAAGGTGGCTGATAACGCTGTTCAACGGCCTAAGGTGGGGTTTGTTGAAGTCGATTATCGCCAAGTCAGCGAGGTAGCCCTCCTTTATGACGCCAGCCTTGATTCCGAGTGCCCTTGCCCCGTTGAGCGTGGCCATCCTGAAGACGGTTTTGGCATCGGCAACTGTCGGGTCGAGGTTGTGAACCTTGTGGAGTAGCGCCGCTAACTTCATCTCCTCGAGCATATCAAGGTTGTTGTTGCTCGCGGCTCCATCGGTGCCGAGTCCGACGTTTAAGCCCGCGTTAAGGAGTTTTTGGAGGGGCATGACGCCGCTCGCTAACTTCATGTTGCTCCCGGGGTTGTGAGCGACGGTTACTCCTTCCCTCGCGAGTATCTGAATGTCCCTGCTGTCGAGCCAGACGCCGTGGGCTATTATAACGTCCCCCCCAAGGAAGCCGATGTCGTCGAGCAGAACGACCGGACTTTTACCGTAGCGCTCGGTTATCTGGCCTATCTCGGCCATCGTCTCGCTCACGTGGATGGTTATCAGCTTGTTGTGCTCACTAGCGAGCCTCCTGACCTCCTTCAGAAGGGCTATCGAGCAGGTGTAAGGTGCGTGAGGCCCGAAGACGAAGTGAACCCTGTCGGAGCCGAGCTTCTCGATGAACTCCATCGTGCGAAGGGCTTCCCGTATCTCCTTCCCGGTCTTCTCAGGGTCGCCGAGGTCTATCATCCCGTATGAGAGGTAGCCTCTCAAACCGCTCTCCAGGGTTACCTCGGCAACGCCGTCCATGAAGAAGTACATGTCGAGGAACGTCCCGGTTCCAGACTTTATCATCTCAAGCGCGCCGAGGTACGCTCCGACCTTCGTGTATTCCCGCGTCAGCTTCGCCTCGCGCGGCCAGATGTGGTTCTGGAGCCAGTCCATGAGGGGCAGGTCATCGGCCAGACCGCGGAAGAGGCCCATCGGCGAGTGGGTGTGAAGGTTGATGAAGGCAGGAGAAACGATTCTTCCTTTGGCGTCTATCACCGTGTCGGCGCCCTCGTTTATGCCCTTCGCGACCTTCGCTATCCCCTTCCCCTCAATGAGCACATCTGCCTCAACGACCTCGAAGTTCTCTCCATAAATGACCCTACCGTTCCTGATGAGAATGCTCATGAGCACCACCCGGTTTCCTTTGAAAAGGTGTGTTTCCGGTGGAAGTTAAAAAGGTTGGGGAAAATAGGTCAGACGAACATGCTCTTCAGAACATCCGCGCAGCCGCAGTTCCTTTCCTCTGGGATTTTCGGAACGGCCTTCCTGAGAAGCTCCTGGATCTTGGCGTTGTTCTCTGCCATAACCCTGATGACCTCCCGGGCATCGACAGGCTTGTCGGCCCAGACGTCGTAGTCCGTAACCGTTGCGATGTTGGCGTAGCACATTCCAAGCTCGCGCGCGAGGTTTATCTCCGGGACGAGGGTCATTCCAATGATGTGGGCGTACTGCCTGAACATAAAGCTCTCGGCCCTCGTAGAGAAGCGCGGCCCCTCGATGCAGACGTACGTACCTTTCTCGTGCACAGAAAAGCCGAGCTCCTTGGCCGTTTCGTAGAATATCCCCCTCAGCTCGGGGCAGAATGGGTCGGCCATGCTCACGTGGGCCACTTTAGGGCCGTTGTAGAAGGTGTACTCC
>WAMH01000259.1 GCA_015522395.1 Thermococcus sp.
CTTTTCAGCCCTCAGAGAATCGCTCCTCTGGCTCTGCTTGCGGAGCGTTTTGGCGTAAACGGTGTCGCCGGGGTCGATTATGTGATAGAGGTGCCAGAGATCATCCAAAGTCTCGGCCTTGACCTTCACCTTGCCCTCCTTGACGTCCTGGTGGATTATCTGCACCCTCTCACCTCCAAAAAGACTCCATGCAGGGGTTTAAAAAGTTGCCAAGAACTAGAGAGGTCAAATAAGCTCCCTCTCCGTCTTGGTGAGCCTTCTGGCACCTTTCTCGGTGATGACGATGGTGTCCTCTATGCGAACTCCACCGAACTTGGGGATGTAGATGCCAGGTTCGACGGTTATAACCATACCGGGCTTTAGAACGGTCTCGTCCCTCTGGCTCACCCCGGGCCACTCGTGTATCTCAAGGCCGACGCCGTGCCCGGTTGAGTGAATGAAGTAGTCGCCGTAGCCGTACTCCGCTATGACGTCCCTCACGATGGTGTCAAGCTCCTTGGCAGTGATCCCGGGCCTCGCCGCTTCAACGCCCTTCCGCTGGGCCTCCAGGACGATTTCGTAGATTTCCCTCTGCTTCTCGTTCGGACTGCCCACGACTATCGTCCTCGTCATGTCCGAGTGGTAGTGCCTGTAGAGCGCGCCCTCGTCGATGACGACAAGGTCACCCCTCTCTATCCTCTTGTCGCTCGCTATCCCGTGTGGCAGAGCGGAGCGCCATCCGCTGGCTATTATCGTGTCGAAGGCAGGCTTTTCAGCGCCGTTCATCTTCATGACATACTCCATTTTAGCGGCTATCTCCCTCTCGTGCTTGCCCTCACTTATCTCCTCTAAAGCGGCCATCATGGCCTGGTCTGCTATTTTGCACGCCGCTTCGATGGTCTTTATCTCCTCCGGGGTTTTGATTATGCGAAGCTCCTTGATGACCTCGTCGACCGTTGTGAAGTCCTCGACGCCGGCGTTCTCCTTCAGCGTTTGGAGCGTCGAAAAGCTCGTCTTTCCCTCAATTCCAAGCTTCCTGAGCCTTAAGGAGGAGAGCCTCTCGTAAAGCTCCTTTCCGGTCTTGAACTTCTCGACCGGAACCCGTGAGGTCTCCTTAGCCTCTTCGTATTCAAGCTCCGGAACTATGAAAACTTCCTCATCCGGCGTGACGACGAGGTAGCCGCCTAAGACCGGTGAGGAGCCTGTGAAGTAGAAGAGGTTCTCGCGCGACCTTATGAGAACGCCGTCGAGTTCCCTCTCGTCTATGAGCTCCCTGAGCTTTTCAATCCTCATCCGCACCACCGCTCATGGTTGGTACCGGGGGATAAAACCCTTTCGGGCGGAAGCGTTATAACTTCGGATGGCCTTATCTTCAAACATGGCGATTTACCTCTTTGACTTCGATGGAACGCTCGTCGACAGCACGGGGGCGGTGGAGAAGGCCCTCCGTCTGGCCATTGAGAAGACGATTCCCGCTGTGATAGAGAGCGACCTCTACGACGACTACTACAAGGCCCTCTTCCTCTTCATCAAGGGCAAGCTGACCTACCGGCATCTAGGCGTCATTCACGAGCTTGTCGCCCAAGGCACGATACACGAGTACTACAAGCTGATGCCGAAGTACATCAAGGACTTTCCCTTCGCAAGGCAGCTCGTCAGGACGCTCAGAAAGCGCGGCCGCTATGTAATCAGCTTCTCGGGCGAGCACACCTACCCCGGCGGTAAGGTCATCTTCATGAAGAAGACGAACTGGTACGACGAGTTCGACGAGGTCATAACCTTCAAGGGCACGAAGGACATGCTGACGAAGTTCCAGACACTGAGGGAGCTTTATCCCGACGAGCCTTTCGTCTGGGTGGACGACAGCCCGGCGCGCTTCACGTACATCCTCGACGAGAACACCCTGCTGGTTCAGAAGGCCTCTCCCCACAAGAGCGACGTCGCGCTTCTCTTCGAGAGGCAGAACTTCATAAAGGTGAACTCCCTGCGCGAGGTCCTTGAGATAGACGAGGGACTGATGGACTTCGAGAACAAACCTTAAAAATCCGGTCGGGAACCTCAAAACGGCAGGACTCGGTGGGGGTGAGGGCGATGGTGAAGGCGCTCGTCCTTGCCTACGCCGGGACGAAGGAGCACCAGGACAACCATCACATGATTCTGAAGCCCCTCGGAATAGACGACAGGAACGAGGCCTCAAGGCTGATCGGCAGGAAGGTCGTCTGGAGGACTCCAACGGGCAGGAAGATGCTCGGAAAGGTTCTCAAGCCCCACGGCAACCGCGGCGAGGTCAAGGCCTACTT
>WAMH01000260.1 GCA_015522395.1 Thermococcus sp.
AACCACCACGGTTAAAAAGTTCGGCGAGTTTTTAAGCCCAGCGATGATGACGCCCAAGCCCTCCCGAGGGGTGACGAGAGCGGTCACCACTGAGCGGACTCTGATGAACAAGTTCTGGGGGTGTGGGGGCGTTAGCCCCCCAATAGTTTAAGAAGAAGAGGTTGCGGGGTGAAACCCCGCTTCGGGGGTTTGAGAGTACAGAGAGATAAGGGGGCAGAGCCCCCTTGTCTTTCGTTGGGTCAGGGGCCGATTAGCTCATCACGACTCAGCCACCTACCCTCCCATTATCCCCCCATGCCGAAGGCATCCCTTATCCAGAGCGGTATGAGGCCGATCTTGGGGAAGACGAAGAGGGCCTTGTCCTCGACGGCGTAGGCGGGGACACAGGGTATTTCCCCGTACTTGGTCGGATACGGCGGGTCGGGGACGGGATTGTTGTCGCCCCATGTGAGGAAGCACTTCTCCTCCTTGCCACCCAGATCCACGGTACCTATCTCCCTTACCCTGTGGATTATCGGGTACTCATAGCCGGGGCGCTTGTAGACTATGACATCGTTGACGTGGACGTCGTTTATGTTGTTCATGTTTATCCCCTCAAGCAGGACGACGTCACCGCGGTAGAAAACGGGCTCCATCGAACCGCTGACCACTATCACGAGCGGAGAATCCGTGTGAAGGGCAACCTTGAGACCGTATTCAAAGGCGAAGACGGCGACTATTGCTATCAGAATCCACGCGGCTTCTTTCTTCCATCCGTCTTCCATCTCAACGCCTCCATGAACGTGCTTATTCTCGCGGGAATGGCCCCGATGGCCGTGCAGGTTTCGAGGCTGACACCCCTCCCCGTCACATCCATGTGATGGCGTGCCAACTTAAAGGTTTCCTTCGGCAATCCGTGCCTTCCAAGGCCAACCAGGAGGATAAAGCTCTCTCCCATGAGCGCTCTTCTGGCGATTTCGAGCGGATCAACGGCTTTCTCAGGTGAGGGCTTCCTCGTGGTTGTCACAACGGTCCCGAACTGCGGTGGAAAACCGTTCCCCGGAAAATCAAGGAGGTGAAAGGCGTTTTTCCTAGCGAGTTCAAGAAGATACCTCCCACCATCGCCTATCGTCGTGTGCCCGCTTATCTCCAAGGCAACGTCCAGTGGACTCCCCTCCAGCGGGAAGCCGACGAGAGCCAAGTGAAAACCGTAAGCATATGCTACCGGCCCGGCCCTGGCAATGGCACGGAGATGGGCCTCGTGGAGCCTTCTCCTGTCGTAGGTATTATACAGAGCGATGGTCAGCATCGTTATCGAATGGAGTGACCGGCAAAGATTTATAAGGATTTGGAAATAATCCAAGGTTCAGTATGGTAACGCGAGAGGACGTGGAGACGCTCATAAAAAGGGGCTACTACGAGGAGGCCCTCTACAGCATAGGGGAGCTGGAAGACCCTCTGGAGAAGGTGGAGCTCCTCGTGGAGCTGGCGGTGGAGATCCAGAGGAGGGGTGGCCCGGAGGACTGGATACCCGACATAATAGACGACGCCGTTTACCTCGCGGAAAAGCTCAAGGATCCATTCGAAAGGGCGAGCGCCTTCGCCAGCATAGGGTCCGCCCTCGGGGAGCTTGGATACGAGGAGTCGGAGGAGTTCTTCTCCAGGGCCATCGACGAGGCCGAAAGGGTGGGGAACCCCCTTGCCAGGGGCGTGCTGCTGGCCCACGTGGCGTACTACCTCGCTCTCGGAGGATACACTGAAACCGCCACGGAGGTCTTCAATGTTGCCTTCGACACAATAATAGGTGCCGAGACCTCCTACGCGAAGAAGGTCGACGCCATAATACAGATCGCCGAGCTCATGGAATCAGCAGGGGACAGCCTGGCATCGGAAGGGGCCATAGGTCTCTACAGGACAGCCTTTGATATATTCGACAAGCTTCACGTGAACCAGAAAGCAGCGGTTGTGGAGAAGAAGCTGGCACTGGCCGAGACCGTCCGCGAAGTAGGACTCCCGGACGTGAGAAGGGCCCTTCTGGAAGGTAGGTACCGTTACGCGCTCGCGCTGGTCGGGAAGAGGTACAGGGGCACGAAGAGACTGATGGGCTCACTTGAGATAGCCCTGTGGATGAAGCGCATGAACGTAACCGGCTATCCCAGCGTCGTGGAGGAGGCTTTCGAGGGCTACACAGGTTCCCCCTCTCAGGAGGAGCTCGAGAGAATGGCCCTTATCCTGGCGGAACTTGGGAGTTTTGAGAGGGCCCTGAAGTTCGCCCTGGCGATAGATGAAAGGGAAAAGAGGGCCGAAGCACTCAAGACGATAGCCATTGAACTGGCCAAGAGGCACAGGTACGAGATGGCCAGGACCGTCGCGGGGGAGATCCCTGATGAGACCCTGCGCGAGGAGACCCTGATGGAGATAGCTGCCCTTGAAGGGGGCGTGTGAAAAGTGATGGTTTTCGACGCTCACTCGGACTTGCCCACGCTCGTTTACGATGAGAGAAAGCGGGGTAAAACGGCGGTTCTTGAGAGGAACCCCCGGTTCTTCAACGGGATCGGCTCAAGGGTCATGGCAATATGGACCCGGCCCGAGAGGAGAAAGGACGCGACCGTTTACGGCCTTGAAGTTCTGAACGCTTTTCTGAAGGACGTGGAAGAAAGCAACCGCTTCGAGCTGGTGACGAACACCGGGAAGATGAGAACAACCCTCAAAGAGGGAAAGGTTGCCCTCTGGCTCGGTCTGGAGGGAGGGGAGCCGGTAGGCGAGAGCCTTGACCTTCTGGAGGTGTTTCACCGTCTAGGCCTGAGGGTTCTGACACTAACGTGGAGCCTGAGGAACTCGATAGGAGACGGCGTCTTCGAGAGAACCAACGGAGGGCTCACGAACTTCGGGGTGGAGGTGGTTGGGAAGGCCGAGGAACTTGGAATATTACTCGACCTCAGCCACATAAACGAGGCCGGTTTCTGGGACACCCTTGACGTCACGGCGTTTCCGGTGATAGCCTCCCATTCAAACGCAAGGAAACTCTGCGACAACAGGAGAAACCTGACGGACGAGCAGATCCTCGCAATAGCAGAGCGCGACGGGGTCATAGGCGCGGTGGCAATACCGAGCTTTGTGGACGGGAAAAAACCAGACCTCGATCGCTACGTCGAACACATCCTCTATATGGTTGATCTGGCCGGCTACGAGCACGTTGGCCTCGGCTTCGACTTCGTCTACTACCTCCAGGAATGGAGCGGCAGAAGCGTTGAGGGCTTCGAGGACGAGTCGAAGATCCCTCTTCTCCTCAGAAAGCTGGAGGAAAAGCTCGGTGGGAAGAAAGTGGAGAAGGTGGCGTTCGGGAACTTCGAGAGGGTCTTCGAACGGGTGGTGGGTTAGGTTTTTATCCCACTGTCCAAATTCCCTTCGGTGAGCGAATGGAGGAGACGTACTTTTTAACCTTCAGGGAGGCAAGGAGACTACTTCTCTCCAGCGGTGGAGTCAGGCTTAACCTGGACCTGCGGAAGACGAACAGGACGTTTGAAATAACCCGCGAGGGAGACCGCTTCATCTTTCCAGACGGGACAGAGGTCGAGAAGAACGTCCTGGAGAGAATAGCCAGGGACGAAGACACCGTCTACTTCGTCAGGAGTGGAGGGGTTTACAAAGCCGCGATAGCCAGAAACGGTTTCTACAAACTCGTTCCAACGATTCCACCGACGATAGAGATCAACGGCATCAGAATGCACAGAACGAAGGGGACAAATCCCCTCCAAGACACGAGGAGCAAGGTGAACTCAGTGAGACCGGGGGAAGGCGAAACCGTTCTGGATACCTGCATGGGACTCGGTTACACTGCAATAGAGACCTCCAAGCGGGGAGCATACGTCATGACGATTGAAAAGGATCCCAACGTCATTGAACTCGCCAAGATAAACCCCTGGAGCAGGGAACTCTTCACCGGGGGAAAGGTTCAGGTTATACAGGGTGATGCCTTAGAGGTGGTAAGGCGTTTTAAAGATGAGAGTTTCGACGTCATCATCCACGATCCGCCGCGCTTCTCGTTGGCAGGCCAGCTTTACAGTAGTGAATTTTACCGCGAGCTTTTCAGGGTTTTAAGGCCCGGCGGGAGGCTCTTCCACTACGTCGGCAACCCCGGAAAGAGGTACAGGGGGAAAGACCTCCAGAGGGGAGTTATGGAACGCCTTCGGGGGGCGGGATTCGTTGGAGTTAGAAGGGCTGAGAAAGCCCTCGGTGTCGTCGCCAAAAAACCAACGGAGCCCCCCTGAAGGTCACCACGGTCCCGGGTTTCATATCGTCCAAGAACAGAGTGTCCGAGCGGATCTCCTTCCTCACCACGTAAGCCCTGCCCCCATCGAGCTCGACCGAACCAACTCTAATGGAAGCCCGTTTGAGAGAATTATTGGAAATTATAACCAGGAGTCCTGAGAGCCTCTCACCGTTGTAAACGTCCTCAAAGGTCCCACGTACCTTCCGGGGTCACCGTATGCCACGCCAACGGCACTAACCCCTTGAGAACCCCGTTAGAGACCCCAAGTAAGGAAAGAGCCGCCAGCTCTTTCTCATCTGGCCTCTCAACCGTGAACTCAAAGATGCCCGGGCTTATCCGTGAGCTTACCTCAATGCTCCTCTCCACAACCAATCCCCCATCCACGTTAAACATCCTAAATCTGCTTATCATGAGGGACAGGAACTCGGGGGCACTATATAAATTTTCGTCCAAAGCACCAAAATTTAGAAAAATCCCCATAAAAA
>WAMH01000261.1 GCA_015522395.1 Thermococcus sp.
CCTTTCCTCTCCTTCTCGATGACGGCAGAGTAAACCTTGCCCGTGGTTATGTTGTGGTCGAAGCTCAGACTGGTGTCGAGGAAGCGCTCGTAGTTGCCGAGGTCGAGGTCAACCTCACCGCCGTCGTCGAGTACAAAAACCTCCCCGTGCTGGTAGGGGTTCATAGTTCCGGCATCGTAGTTGAGGTAGGGGTCGATCTTGATGTTCGTCGTTCTAAATCCGCGCGCCTTCATGAGCATCCCAAGGGAGGCGCTCGTTATTCCCTTTCCGAGGCCGCTGACGACGCCACCAGTGACGAAGATGAACTTGGTCATGGCAAAACCTCCATTCGTTATGTCGTCCATTGATTGGTGAGTGTTTAAAAGCTTTGCCAGAAAAGAAGTTCAAGGGCAGAGAAGAAGTCTTCACTCCTCCAGCTCTACACCGTCCCCCTCATCCTCCTCTGTCAGCTCGTGAATCTCGTAAACCTTGAGGGGAACCTTCTTGAGGGCCTTGCCTATGACGGCCTTGGCTATCCTCTCGGCGTGCTCCACCGTCTGTGCGTTGTAGACCTTTATGGTGAGGTACATCCCAACAAGCCCGACGGAGCCGATTACGAAGGCGCTCTCGAAGTGGGCGCCGCAAACCGGGCACTGGGAGTAGCCTATCTCAACCCTCACAAAGTCGAGCTTCTCCTTGTTGAGCGCCTTGGCGACCTTGGAAACGGCGACGTTTATGGCATCCTCGCTCGTCTCGACGTCCCTAACAATTATCGGCGCCTCCAAAACGACGACGTAGTCTCCCATCTTTCTCACCTCAGCCGAAGGCGAACAGCCTGTCATCCTCTCCCCTGAAGACCCCGAGCCTAACACCCGCGTCGATGAAGCCGTGGGCGTAGTTCAGGGCCGCGAAAGCGGTCACGTAGTCACCTTTCTCGTAGTAGTATTTGGCATCCTCAAAATAGCTCTTGGCCATCGTCAGAAAATCCTGGGCGGCAACCCAGAGGAGGCTTTTTTCGTGAACGGCAACTTCAAGGGTTTTAAGGGCCTCTTCGGTGATTCTAAAGTACTTCTGGAGCTTTTCCTCGGTTATCTCTCGCTCCACCGGTCTCGCCTCAGCCTTCGTTGGGAGGCCGTCTTATAAACCTTATCCCGCATGGAGGGGGAAGAAAAAGGAGCGATCAAAGCTTCACCGGCGCTCCGAATGCCCTGTCTCCCGCGTCTCCCAAGCCCGGCAGGATGTATCCCCTCTCGTTCAGCTCTCTATCTACAGCCGCCACGAAAATCTCAACGTCCGGGTGTGCATCTTTTATCCTGCTTATTCCCTCCGGGGCCGCTAAAACGCCGACAACAACGTAGCGCTTGGCCTTCCCGTAGCGCTTCACCTCGCTGAGAACCTTGATGAGCGTCGAGCCGGTTGCTATCATCGGATCCGCCACGATGACCGTATCCTCCGCCCTCACCTGCGGAACCTTGACATACTTCATCTCTATCTCGAACTTCGGTGCCTTTCCGCGCGATGCCGAGACGATGCCAACGCGCGCATGCTCGAGAATCTTTATCAGGCCCTCCATCAGTGGTATCGCGGCTCGGAGAACGGTTATTATCACCACGTTGCGCCTGTCCTTTACGAGAACACCCTCAGTTTCCTCGAGGGGAGTCTTTACCGGAACCTTCTCGACCTCCATCGTCTTGGTCAGCTCGTAGGCCATGTAGCGGCCAAGCTTTACGAGACCCTTCCTGAAGGCTATCGGCCCGGTTCTCTCGTCCCTCAATTCTGTCAGAACCTCCATGATGAAGGGGCTGTCCTCAAAGGAGTAGACACCCTCCCAGCGTTCGTCCCTTTTCATGAGTCTCACCGCAGAACCTTCGGCGGGGGGTTTATTAGACTTCCGCCAGGCAATTTTTGCTTCCTACATCCTGCTTTTTGACTGCTCTATGATGCGCTTCATCCAGCTACCGCGCATGAACCAGGCGAGGGCTATAAGCGCTCCAAGGACGTTGCTCAACCCCATCCCGAAGAACACTCCCCTGCTGGTGAAGTCGAAGAGGTCCGCGAGCGGTATCGTGATGCCGAGAACTGTAACCGCCCCAACGTAGCCGAAAATGTAGCTCAGGGGGATTCTAAGCCCCCAGAGGCGTATAACGCCGAGGGCCATGCTCTTCTTCGTGTGTCCGGCCGAGCTGAAGGTCCTGTTCACGACTATAAAGATGCCGTTGAAGAAGGGCACTGAGATTAGGAAGTACTCGAGGACGATTTTGCTCTCGGCTATGACCTTCGGGTCGTCGAGGAAGACCCTGAAGATGGGAACGCGGAATATTCCAATGATGAGGACTGCAAGGCTCGCTATCGTGAAGTTTATGACCATCGTGCGCTTCGCTATCCTCTCTGCCCGCTCATAGTTCTCCGCTCCAACGTTCTGGGCTATCATCGTCCCCATCGCCATGCTTATCCCGCGGGAGATGCTGGTGAGGAAGTTCACGAGGCGGGTGGTGATAATGTAGGCGGCGTAGGTCACATCCCCGAAGCCGAAGATTATCCTCGTGAGGATGACGAAGCCGAAGCTGTTGGCGGACTGGCCGATGCTCGACGGCAGGCCGACGCGGAAGATTTTCCCATAGAAGTTCCAGTCCGGTTTAAGGGTCTCCCTCGTGAGATGGATTCCGACTTTTCCCCTGAACATCAGGTATAATCCAATGGCGGCGCCTATGATGTTTGAAATGACCGTGGCGAGGGCGGCTCCTGCAACGCCCATCTCCGGAAAGCCCAGCCAGCCGAAGATGAAGAGCGGGTCGAGGATTATGTTGACGGTAACGGTGAGGAGCGTTATCTTAACGGGCGTTTTTGTGTCTCCAGTTGCCCTCATGAGGGCCGAGAAGGCCATGAAGGCGAAGCCGAACGGCAGTCCGAGGAAGACGACCGTGGCGTAGGTGTAAGAGTAGGGATAGACGTTTTCGCTGACGCGCATGAAGCGGAGCGCGTAGGGCAGGATGAGGAGCGCTACTACCGCGGTTGCCACTGCGAAGAACGCCATGAGCGAGTAGAGCGCTCCCGCGGAGCGGTTCGCCTTCTCATATTCCTCCGCCCCGATGTACTGGCCAACGAAGGCGAAGCCCGCCGTAACGAAACCCATGCCGAGGGCCATGAGCGTTCCTATTATCGGCCACACGGTTCCGGGCGCGGACAATGCTTCCCTCCCAAGTTTGCCAAGCCAGAAGGTGTCCGTTATGTTGTAAACGACCTGGACGAGGTTGTTGACGATGAGCGGACCCGCAAGGACGAGAAGGGTTCTCTCAATCGGCCCGTTGAGTATCTCCTCGCGCATTCTCCGTATCTTCTCACCCTTCATCGCCAATCAGACCGCAATCGAAACGCTGTTATAAAAGGTTTATGATTTGGAAGCCCCTTCCTCGATTATTCTGACCATCCAACTCCCCCGTAGGAACCAGGCGAGCGCTATAACGGCCCCCAAAAAGTTGCTCAGACCCATTCCAAGCCAGATTCCCGCGGTGTCCCTCATTAAAACCCCAAGGCCGTAACTTAGTGGAAGCCTTATCCCCCACAGGCGGATTATTCCTAGGGTCATGCTCTTCTTGGTGTGTCCCGCGCTCTGGAAGACGTTGTTCACCGCCGAAAATATGCCGAAGAACGGCAGTGAGGCCGCGAAGTACTTCACTACCTTGGCGCTCTCTGCTATTATCGCCGGATCGTTGATGAAGAACTTGAAGATGGTCACGCGGAAGAATATAAAGAGGAGCGTTCCCGCGCCGAGTATCGTGAAGTTGATCAGCATCGTCCTCTCAGCTATGGTCTTTGCCCTGTCGTAGAGCTTCGCTCCAACGGTCTGGCCGACCATCGTCCCCATCGCCATGCTTATTCCGTCGGAGAAGGCGAACATGAAGTTGGTCAACCTGTTCGTTATGCTGTAGGTCGCGAAGGCCACATCGGCGTTTCCAAACTCAGCACCAAGGGTGAAGATTATTCTCGCCAGGATGACGAAGCCGAGGGCGGTCGTGGAGGAGCCTACACTCGACGGAATTCCAACGCGGAAGATCCTGCCGTAGAAGTGCCTGTCCGGCTTAAGGGTTTCAAGGCTGAGGTGTATCCCAACCCTACCCTTGAAGAGCAGGTAGCCGCCGATGACCGAGCCGAGGCTGTTGGAGAGCATCGTAGCGACTGCCGCCCCGGTAACGCCAAGCTCCGGGAACGGTCCCCATCCGAAGATGAAGAACGGGTCCAGGACGAGGTTGAGGAGAACGGTGCCGACGTTTATCTTCACCGGCGTCTTCGTGTCCCCTATGGCCCTCAGGAGGAAGTTGAAGGCGAATAGGGTGAATGAAAACGGAATCCCGGCGAAGATTACCCTCGTGTAGCTGAGGGCGTAGGGATAAACCGTGTCGCTCACGTTCATGAACGCCAGGAGGTAAGGCGCCGAGACAACTCCAAAAAGCCCAACCCCAACAGCGAAGAGCATCATAAGTGAATAGAGTGCCCCGGCCGCTCTGTTGGCCTTCTCATACTCTTTGGCTCCAACGTACTGGCTAACGAAGGCGAATCCCGCTGTAGCAAACCCCATGCCTATGCTCATGAAGAACCACACAAGGGGCCAGGCCGTTCCCGGCGCGGCCAGCTGGTCCCTGCCGAGCTTGCCGAGCCAGTAGGTGTCGGTTAGGTTGTAGAGAACCTGAACGAGCCTGTTAATGATTAAAGGATAGGCTAACAGGAGCAGGGTCTTAACTATTGGGCCACTGATGATCTGCTCGCGCATTGCCTCGACTTTCTCGCTCCTCATTGAGATGACTATCGAAACGTTGGTATAAAAACTTTAGGATGGATAAAAGGGCCAGCCTGAACAACCTAACATAAGAGGAGAAAACGAAGTAGAAAAGAAGAAGCCAAAAGGCCTCACTCAAGGGCCTTCCTTGCAGCCTCGAGCCTGATCCTGGCCTCTTCCCTGGCGACGGTCTTCCTGATGAGCTCGACCGCATCAGGATTCGCTGAGACGCTGTCGATGCCCATCCTGACGAGCTTCCTGACCATCTTCGGGTCGCTTCCGGCCTGGCCGCAGATGCTGGTCTCGACGCCGTACTTCTTGGCGACCTTGATGACGTTCTCGATGAGCTTGAGCACTGCCGGGTGCTTCTCGTCGTAGAGCTTGAAGACGCGCTCGTTGTCCCTGTCTATGGCGAGGGTGTACTGGGTGAGGTCATTGGTGCCGAAGCTGACGAAGTCAAGGCCCTCCTTGATGAGGTCCTCGATGATGAGAGCCGAAGCAGGAGTCTCAACCATGACACCCCACTCGACGTCCTTGTGCGGGACGAGGCCGACGGAGAGGGCTATCTCCTTGGCCTTCCTGACCTGCTCGGGGTGGCTGACGAGCGGGAGCATTACTCCAATGTTGTCGTAGCCCTCATCGACGAGCCTCTTGATGGCCTTGAACTCGGCCCTGAGAAGCTCCGGCTGGTCGAGGCCGCGCCTTATTC